>CAXNJL010000015.1:0-8928 GCA_964202625.1 Candidatus Babeliales bacterium
GCCTTTGTTTGCCGCGTTTAGCTGCTTGATCCATAATAAAACGAGCTATCTTTGCTACAGTAGTTGTTTTTCCAGCTCCTTGCAACCCCATAACCATTACCATTGAAGGTATCTGGAAAGAAAAGGTTGTCTCTGTTGATTGACCACCTAAAAAATAGAGTAATTTATCATGAACAATTTTCACAAATTGCTCAGAGGGCTTAAGAGCAGTAGCTATTTTTTTCCCAACTACTTCTGTTTTAACTTCATGCAAAAATGCTGTTGCCGCATCATAAGGAACATCTGCGTCAATCAGAGTATCTTGTACTTGCTGCAAGATAGTTTCTATGTTTTTTTCTGTTATCTGGCCAGAGCCAGTAAGCGAAGAGAATAGAGAAGAAAATTTTTCTGATAAAAAATCAAACATTGTAGAACCTGCAACACCTAAAGATACTTTTCTTGATATTATCTATTTTAACAGGTTTTTTAGAAAATTCTATGCCGGCAGAAAAATCAAATATTAGTTTTTAGTATTTTTAAGCTTAAGAATAAAGGGATATATATAAGAAGGCCAATAATGACCGGCTTACCAGACATTCGTTACACGAAGACTGGTGGAGGCGATGGGAATCGAACCCATGTCCGAAGCATAGCAAACGTAAAACGCTACATGTTTAGTTTTTGAGTATACTACTCTCTATCCCCAAAAACAGAGATGGTGAAAGTAGCCTGTTTAATGATACAACTATGCTACGCAACAAAAAATTCTCACATAGAAGATGTATCTATTTTGTAATACGAGACAGTTCAATCGATACATGAACCGAACTATCAAGATCGCTAGGCTTAATTAAGCACAAGCAACAGAGGAGTAGGCGTTAGCCCCTCCGAATGCATTGTTTGCATTTATTGTTTACCCAGTTTTTTTACGAGCACACAGATAAAGCTCGACATGCTCTTTACGCTTTTAACACCCCGTCGAAGCCAGTACGCCCCCATATATTTCAAAGAGATTATAGTAGTTAAAATATAATAAAAATCATGTTATTGTGTCAAGTCCTACTTTTTGGCAATAAGTGGATTTTCTTCTTTAATAATATTTTTCTGCAACAGGTTTAATGCCTGCTTATTTTTTTCTAAAGATTCATAGCTTTCGCTTTCATCTTTTATCTGCTGGCGAGATTTTACATAATTAACCAATTCTGTTTCGCTATAGCTTCTCTTTTTAAAAAATAAACGAGTAATAGGATCCCTGTTATCAGAAGTACTATTATAATCTAGTTGCGCCTCGCCCTCTTTAATTTTTGTTTGAGTAAATCTATCCATTCCGTCTGGCAAGTGAGCATGTACAATAGTCGGCACAATAAAGACAATTAACGTTGAGCGCAAAAAACTCTCTGTTCTGCTCTTAAACATCCACCCTAGTAAAGGAATTTTACTCAGAATTGGCCAGCGGTATTCTGAATTATTAAGAGCATCTCTGGCAAGCCCGCCGAGAACTAATATATCTCCCGTTGCTATATTTGCATTAGTTTCTACAACGCGATTGTTTTTAGTTAAACTTGCTTCACTACCATTTCCGGCTGGAGAATTAAACTGCTCAGCAGTAATTTTAAGCGTGAGATTAAGGCGATCTTTTGAAGATACTCTTGGCATTACAGTAAGCGTTAAATTTGCCTCAATATCAACTTGGGCGATATTAATCGCACCACCACTAGCCACAACGTTCGCATCTGCTGCTCCTCGCCTAATGACCTTAGTAACCATAGTAGCAATCTGATTATTGCTCGTTACAACAAAAGGGTGTGATAATATTTTTGCGTTGGTTATGCCATTAAGAATTTGCATTATTGCTGAAACAGAGCCAATCTCTGGGGTATTGCTGCCCAAGGATAAAATTAATGAGCCCGGATTTCCTGTAGAAAAATCACTCAGAAAAGCGGCCAGAGATTTTTGTGGGCTAGAATCTGGAATAAAAGATAAAAGATCAGCTTCTAATGTTGGGACAGTAGATGGAGGATAGGGGGTAGTAATCATGGTGGCTAATTGTGCTGACTGAAAAGATCCAGCCGTTGCGCCAAATCTATCATTATTGCTACTGCGAATTTGTGATCCCAATTTTTTAATAGTAGAAGCTTCAACATCAATTATTAATGCTTCTAAGATAACTTGATCTTGAGGTTTATCTATATCATCTAAAAATTTTTTTATTCTTTTCCAGTCAGAATCTAGAGCTGCTACTAAAATTCTATTTCCACCACGACTAATATTTTGCGACAGCTGACTTCCCGCATTAATATTTCCCGTGCCAGAGGTAGATTGCTCTGCTGTCTGCTCTACGGGCCTTTCTGCAAAAATCTGCACACCACGAAAAATTTCATTCATAGCTTGGCTTGTTGATTGATCAGTTGAGGTATTGGTAAAAACTGATTTAAGAACAGCTTCTAAGTCAACAGCAATAAGATACTGCAAATCATATACATGCAAAACAGATCGACCTGCATCTATGGGCAAATCTAGTACGTTTCTAATAAATTCTTGCATGCGTTCGACAGCTCCCTGCTTACCCATAACAACAATAGAATTAGTGCGCGGCTCTGCTGCAAGCCGTAATGATTTGGGGAAGAACACAGCAGACTCTGTTTTAGCTTCATTAAAAAGAAAGGGTGTTGGATTATCAGAAATACCTATTATTTGTTTCTTAATTAATTCTACTAAATCAGTTGCTTGTGCGTTATATAACTGAATAAATTCAACTCGTGTTTGTGAGCCCATTTGATCCAACTCTCCTATAAACTTCATAGCCCCACTGATAAGATTTGCTTTATCGGTAATAATAATTCCGTTAGTCTGAGAATCAAAAGAATATGATTTTTCTGAAGTTAATATTTCATCAAGAACTTTTTTAAGAGTATCAGAAGGGACTTTTAAATTAGAGAGATAAAAAATCGCTCTAATTGGAGCATCGGTAAAAGGCAAATCGTCTATACTTACATTCACATAAAGCGGCAAAGATTCATTTATTTGATACTGGTCTTTAAGCTTTATAATACTATAAAGAGCTTTAGATTTGGATACCAATGCATAACCGGCCAAGTCCAAAAAAGTTTCTATAAGTCTTATGCCTTCTTTAAAAGTTATAGGGTTTTTTTGTTGCTTAAACGTAATTTTTTGCTTTATTTCGTCAGCGCCTTGAGGGAAAAGAATATTTATTTTAAGTGCAGCTGCCATAGTTTCGATAACCCTTACAAGGTCTTCTGCTATAAAATCAATATGCATTGCAGGAAGATTGTCTGGTATAAGTTTTCCTGAGAACATATTCTCTTTATTTCCTTCTTGTTCGTCAATAGAACAAGAGCGCACGCAAGAAAAAGAATACAAAATCGTCATCAAAAAAAGAATATTATTTTTTTTCATAGTACTTATTCTTCACTTCTTATAGATGAGCAACAGGCTCTAATGTTGCTATGGTTAATTTTATGTCTATTGTTGGAGTTTTTTGCGATTTATCAATTATAAGTTCTTTTGTATAAATACGTTTATTTTTATCAATATTTTCTAACAATATAACTAATTGTCTCATGTTAATATTCATAAATAAAGCTGTTAATTCTATCTCATTATATCCCATATCAAGATCACGAGGAGTCCCAACCTGTGGATCACTTGATGGCATAATGCCTAAATCTTTCATAAGTATATTGAAGTAATCAAGCAAGCGAAAATTCTTATCTTCGTCAAGCAAAAGATCCGCATCTTGACGCTCACTTTTTAGTTGCGTGCGCAATAATATAATTTTTTGCGTGCGCACTCTTTCTTTATTCAAAGAAGCAATCCGAGCAAAAAAGTCTTGCGTGTTGGTATATTTTATATAAAAAAGATAGAACACTAGCAAACAAAAAACTGTTGATAATGTAATAATAGCTTTTCTTAATTGTCTATCATCGTAGCGGGCTATATAATCACGAATATATGCAAATATTACCATTATTCTTTTCCATAATCTTCATTGATAAACAATTTAATTTCAAAAGTAAGTTCTTGCAATTTTGGACCCTGAAAGCTGAACATTCTCGATCTCCTTAACGATTGCTCTAGAATTGCCAGCTCTTTATATCCTCTTACCTTGCCATCAATAATTATCTGCTTGGATGATTCATTAAGGCTTAATTTTGCTACATCAAAGCCAAGGGCCTCTCGATCAATCCGCTGACTTAATTCTTCTAAGCAAGCCAAAAATGATATTCTATTTTTTCGCAACAATTGAGATAAAATAGCTTCTTCTTTTTTAACTTCATCTTCTGCTAATGCATTTGCTTTTGTAAGAGATACTTTGCCTTTTAATTGACTAATTTTAGCAAAATCAGACTTTAATACGTTTAAAGCTTCTTGTGTAGATTTTTCTAACTCATATGCATATTTCTTTTTTTCGGCCCACAAGTCAATACTCATAGCTCCTACAATCAAAAAACTCAACATACATGCTGTAATAATTTGCCAACTTAATAAAATTTCACCTTGGCTTCTTGAGAGGGTCTTTTCAAGATTGATATGCTTTGTTGCAGAAAAGCCAAGAGCTGCTGCTATACTTACCGTGAACCCCTGTGATATTACTTGACCTTGAGCAATAATCACTGTATCTTTTTGAGCAATTTTTTGTATGTTAAACAATTCACAATTATGTCCACAAAGAGCTGTGATTTTTTCTACCAATCCCTGTATCTCAGCGCCATTACCCGTAAAAAGAATAGCCATAGGTAGTTCTTTTGAATAATGTTCTGCATACGGCTGCATAGTAAACTGAATTTCTAGCATAAATTTTTGAAGTTTTTCTTTTTCAAAAACCAATAATTGCTGATTAGAATCCTGAGCAAAAGACAAAACACCAGAAGAAAGAGAACGTATATATTTTAACTGGCCATCAACAATAATAGCTACTCGTGTGGCATAAAAACCTATATCTATTAAAGCGACTACACCTGCTTGTGATTGGTAAACACTCATAGATTGGTAAAGTGCGTAAAGCTCAAAAAGATCAATCGTAATTTTTTCAATTTCTATATGTGCCAAAGTAAACAACTGAAGATGTTGTGCTATTATTTCTTTTTTTACTGCTGCCACTAAGATATCTGATTTTTTTTCTTCTTTATAGCTTTTGGTAACAATAAAATCAATAGCGGCCTGCTCTAAACCAAAGGGTAATAATGGCTCTATTTCAAAGGGAAGAACTTGAGAAATCATATCCGACAAAAGAAAGGGGACAGTTAATTCTTTGAAAACTATGTATCCAGTTGGTAGCGCTGTAACAATAGAATCATATGAGCCTATGCTCTCTAATATTTTTAAAATTGTTTTAGAAGCTCTTTCTTGATAACTTAAATCAATCTCATCTGAAATTTTTTCACGAATACATTTTTCAATAGTTCTTGTGTTTTTATATGCTGTGACAAGAGTTGCCTGAATATATATTTTTCCGATATCAAAAGCTATAATTCGTTGAGCAAAAATATAATATGAACCAATAACTCGAGGTATAAAGATATCTCTTATCATGCTGCAACCTTATTGTTTTCTAACTTAGTTCTATCTAAATCTAATAATCTCGTAAGCTTTTTATTTTTTGGAAGAGCTTCCTGAGATTGAGGGTTTTTATATTTTTTATCCTCAGAAGAAAGATATATGCCCTCGGTCTTAATAAATCCATCTAAACTCGTAAATTCTTTTCGTTTTTCCGCAGAAAAGAATTTGGTATAAATAGGATCACGATAAGAATTAGCCTCAAAAGTTTGTAAGTCTCTTTTTGCTTCTTCTATTTTTTCTTGTGTAAATGATCCTGCATTTTTATTATCTTCTGTTTCTAGAATTTCAGCAGAAATCAAAATAAGCAAACTAGACTTGGCAACTGTTTTTAATTTTGTTTTAAACAGCCATCCAACAACAGGAATATCGCCAAAAATAGGAACTTTTCTTTCTACGTCTACAACAGAATCTGAAACAAATCCACCAAGAGCCAAAACGCCTTTGTTGCGTATTAACGCCTTAGTTGTTACGTGTTTTTCTGTTCTATCCCCAGCCGTAGCAGAGTCTGCACCCGTTGTAGTAAATTTATTATCTTGCACTTCTACATCTAAAGATATAGATCCACCGCTAGAAATAATAGGCTTTATTTTAAGAAGTAAATTTGCCTGTATGGCGGTAATAGCGGTTTGATCTGAGCCGCCACCAGAAACTGTACCGGCAGGAACTCGACGCTCTAGACCAAAAACAATAGATGCTGGATAGTTGTGCGTAGTAACTAAAAACGGACTTGCTACAACGGTTGACTTGGTATACGTTTGTAAAATCTGCAAAATACCTGCTAAACCAAATGTATCATTGGCAAGCGTGATCATAGTTGATCCCTGCTGGGACCCCACAGCTAAATTAACAAGATCTCCCAGCAAACGAGTAACTCCTGTGCCATTTGGATTTTCTACAACCCCTCTGCCATTTACGCCTGAAGTTTGAAAAGCAAAATTTCTTCCTGCAATACCGTTCAGTCCGGTTGCTCCTGGGATATTATTAAGACCATAATTGGTATTTCTTATTTGTGCTCCCAATCCACGAATATCAGCAATATCAACATTGACAATGGCAACTTTTATAGCAACCTGAGGCTGCTCTATATCAATTTTTTTAAGCATTTCTATGATTTTTAAATAATCATCATAGTCACCCCTAATAACAATACTATTCGTTGCTTTTTCTGCTACAAAATCTAAGTTGTTTTTGAAGTATTTTTCTCCATCACGAATTCCGCCATAACGCGCAGCATCGCTAGTAGGATCAAATTTTGTAAGTTTCTTTAAAAGCTCTGCGGTAGATACCGCATCGATATATTTTGCATGATAAATATTACAGTTGCTATATGCAGCGGCAATATCTTTATCTATATTCGACTTTATAAATTCTTCCACTAAAGAAACCGCTTCTCTTGATCCAAAAGCTATAAGCAAGTTCTGTCTTGGCTCAGCTATGACACGTACTCGAGAAAAAGGATGCATATTAGATTCTTTTTTTTGAGGATTCATGCGAGCCATAAAACTATTTGCGCCCTCTTCTTTTGTTAGAGCCTCATAAAATTTAACGACATCGCTTGCTGATGCTTTTTTTAGTTTAATTATCGACATAGTTTCTGGGCAAGCAATAGTATCAAGCTGTGAGACTATTTCCATGATTGATTTAATTAACGAAGACTTGTCTGTTAAAATAAGAGCTCTCATTTCTGGAATAGTTAAAACCGGAGAAGAGCCAGGACTGCGTATTTTATCAATAATAGGAAGTAAATTATTTATGTCAGCATTTGCTACAAAATAAACATAGCGTATTTTTACGTCGCTATCAGGTAATACCGAAAAATCAACTCCTATATAACTAGGCAGGGGCATTTTATTTGATATCTTAGGATCGCCATTTACAATTTTAAAAATACGAGGATTATTGCCAGGAACTAAGGCAAACCCTGCTATATCTAAAAAGGTAGTAAACAAATCCCATAGCTCTCTCTTGTTAAGTGGCACATGACTCTTAAAACTTATAGTGCTCGCTGATAATTTAGCGCTACCTTTTGGCAATGGGTCTAATGCTTCATCAGTTAGAAACGTAACATTATAGGTTTTTTGCATAAACAGCATAAGTTCTGATAAAGAAGCATTTTGAAAATTAACTTTTGTTAATTCTTTTTCTGTTTCAGGATCCCAAGGTTGTAAAAATTCTTTCATATGAGAACTATACGGATATCCTTTTCTTTCTTCATCTTTACTCTCTGATTCATATTCTTGATCAACTAAATCTTCATCTAGACTTACTTCAAAGTCATCGTCAGATTCTGGCAAATCTAATATCTTTTCTATTTTTTCAGCAGAGATAAAATCATCATCATTATGGATCGTTGCAGGCGGCAAAGAATCTGTTGCAACAGTATCAGTAGAGCCATTATTTTCTACACCGCCATTAGCAAGAATAGGCTCAGTAATAGCCGAGCTGCCAGTTAAGCCTGTTATGCCGATAGGTTGTGCCATTTCAGCATAGACATAAAAAGCACTACAAAGTAATGTTAGGTATAAAAAACCTAGATACATGTTATTTTTATTATTTTTATTCATAGAATTTTTCAAGCATATCTCAATTATGTTAATAACGATTCAGTAATACCTTTATAACCTTTTCTTCGCATCATCGCTTGCTTATTCTTTTTATGAACTTGCTCTATCCTAGGAGTAAAAGATTTTTTAGATTCTGCAAATAACAGTTTTTTATTCTGTTCTAATATCGATGTTTTTTCAAGAATAGCAGATTGCTTCACGTTCACTATTTTTTGAGGATTAATCATGGGTATTTTTATTCCATCTATTTTTTTCATTACATACGTATAATGAACTGTTTGGCCGCTGCGCATTATTTCTACAGAGATCACTCCATGTTCTTCTATAGTTCTTATGCGGCTATAAATTTCAACGCGACCTTGTGTATATGCCGTATCTATACCATCAATAGAAGTAATAATATCCCCTGGCCTTAGACCTAAAGCTATACCCGCTGATTCTGGTTTTATTTTGCCAATACGAACGCCAAAGGCTTTCCCTTTTTTGTACATAGTGGTAGCGTCAATGATTTCTAAGAATTGTGATAAATGCGGAATTCTCTTTATAAATTCAAACCTATCTACCGCATACAGAGCATCACTTTGCTCTAAAATTATACCGTCCCAGCTTGCATTAAAATTAAAATTACGATCTTCCATAGCAGCTTGCTTATTAATAAATAATGTTTCTTCTTGGCCATTAGAGCGAACAAATAATACACTGTTTTCAAATATACGTAATAATTCAGCATCTTCGATCATATCGCCAATACTATATATTTTTTGAACCTGAGTTTTATTATTAATAATAATAGCACGACTCTTTG
>CAXNJL010000016.1:0-8520 GCA_964202625.1 Candidatus Babeliales bacterium
CTTGGTTTACCTCTTACAATACGCAACTCGCACCACCTATGCGCGTATGCAGTCGCGTATAATACATTCTTTGCATGCTTCAGCTCATATATGGTTTTTGCAAGCAGATCCTATATATCACACAAGAAAATCAAGCGGCATAGTATTAGGCAAAATTGATAGAGCGGCGCGATCTTATGAATCTTTTCTTGATTCATGTATGTATGAATTGCTTTCAATAGGCATTGGTGTTATTACCGTTATAGTTACCATGTTTATGTATAATAAAATGCTAGGAGTAGCTGTATCTATAATCTTAATAGTATTGGCTTGTTTAATTATTCTTATTGCGCAGAAAATAATACAGCCACTTGAGCAAGAATGGACTAAGGCTGACGACAAGGTACGCTCAATAAGCGTAGAAAATTTAAGCCAAATTACCCTTATTCGATCTTCTTTTGCCAGTAACGAAACCTGTTCGCACCTTAAACGAGCAGATACGAATATGATAGAAAAAGAATCTTATTTATGGGTTGTGCTTATACGATCTTATTTACTCGTTCGTATATTATATGCTCTTACCATTTTTTGTGTAGCGCTTTATGTTTTATTAGAAGTAATGCATGGTTCTCTTACCGAAGCTGTAGGCATAGGCTTTATTGGCATGTATATATCAGGAACAAAAGAAATATTGCGGCTTGATAGACCCGTGAGAGAAATAACTAAAAGCATCACTCGTATTAATGATCTGCGTAAGTATATAGAAGGTTTTGGAAAACAAACGTATCCTGTATTAAAAGATGAGAGCTGCGAACTAGCTATAATAGAACAAACACATGCTGATTTTTTGAAAATAGAAGCAACGAATCTATTATTTGATTATCATGCTCGAGCAAGAATTTTTGATAATCATACGCTTGTTCTTACGGTAGATCAAAAAGAATCTATTAAGCTGTATGGTATTATCGGGCCATCTGGTATTGGTAAAAGTACGTTAATTGCTGTATTGGGCGGACAACTTAATCCTACGGGCGGAACAGTACTTGTTGCCGGTATTAATATTTATACCGTAGACGATAATATTCGTAGAAAAATTATTGCACTACAGGGACAAGTCGCTACGAATTTTAGGGGAACACTTAAATATAATCTTCTTTTTGGTGTTCCAGAAAAAGTAGAAGCTTATACCGATGATCACCTTGTAGATATTTTGAAAAAAGTAGGAATTTGGAGCTTTTTTGAAGCCAAAGAAGGACTCTTTACGTTTATTGGTGAAGGTGGTTTAAATCTTTCTGGTGGACAGCGCCAACGTCTTAATTTTGCTAATTTATATTTACGTGCTCGCTATTTTAAGCCGGCACTTATTTTAATAGATGAGCCAACAAGTAGTCTTGATGAAGTGAGTGAGCAGACTATTACTGATATGATCTTAGAATTATCAGCACAAGCTATCACTATAGTTATAGCCCATAGACTTAAAACATTGTCTAAGGCTATTGGTATTCTTGATTGTTCTTTGCTTTCAAAATCAAAAACTATGCGTTTTTATACCCATGAAGAACTTCTTAGTCACTCTGATTATTATAAAAATCTTATGTATGGTAAAGTTACTATAGAAGATTAATTTTTATGAGAGAGAATTTTTTATGAATACCCAGCAAGCTCAACAAGTAGTACCGCCAATGCATGACGAACTTATACTTGTCGTAAAACGGGAACTCCTGTTTAAAGGCCAAGAAGTATGGCACGGTCTAAAAACTGCCGATATAGAAGAAACTATTTTTTGTATCGACCAACATAAAGAATTTTTACCTCGTTCTGTTATGGAACAAGATACTCGGTATAAACAAATTATTCCGTATCTTGTTTTTATGCACGAGAACAGATATTTTCTTATGCAAAGACAATCAAAAACTACTGAACAACGCTTAAAAAATAAATATAGCATGGGTATTGGTGGGCATATAAACCAAGAAGATATGACCAGCAATTCTATTATAGACTGGGCAAAAAGAGAATTTCATGAAGAAATTTCTTATGCTGGTAACTATACCGTAGAGGTGCTTGGCATGCTTAATGATGACAGTAATGCTGTGGGAGAAGTTCATTTGGGGCTTGTGCTCTTATTGCACGGCGATTCTGCAGATATTGTTGTTAAATCTGAGCTTAAAAGCGGCGTTTTACTTTCTCTTGAAGACGCTGAATTTTATTACCCAAACATGGAATCTTGGACCCAAATCGTTTACCATGCTTTACAAGCAAAATAAGTAAAATTATTTGAAATAGTAACAAAAAATAAGTTTTTCCATGTAATCTCGGAATATGAATCCGAGATTACATGGAAAAACTCTGAAAAAATTGCTTATTAAGTACTATCTTAAGCTTTATGTATTGCTCTTACATACACATCTAACACATATTCTGGCTCGTCATTATCATCACCGAGATCGTCACTAGAATTAAAAAATTCAATTACGTCACCGTTAATCGCATATTCACGCGAGGTAGAAATAAAATCTTTTAGTATAGATTCAGGAGAATCCAGCAGAATAAGTTTACAGCCAAAAGGCAACGGTGCATTGCTGCCAGAAATTATATTAAAACGGAGCTGCGATGCTTGTTTGTCAAACCAAAAATAAAAAGTTGCTGATTGGTTTTGATACAGTTGCATTAATTGAACAGTGCGTTTTTTTAAAAGCTGAGATAAAAATTCTTCTAAGTCTTGAACTTCCAGTCTGTTTATTAGATTGTCGCTAAAACTTAGTACCCACATATTATGGGATATTTCTTCTTTTATTAATGATCGATCTCCTGTTAAAAAAATAGGTTCTTCTAAGATTTTTGATAAATCTGTAATGTTATTAATATGTATATAATTCATGATTAAAATGCTACTTCTTTATAAGGAATAAATAAACCAGTTGGCCCTTTATGCTTGCCTGCAATTTCTTTGCCTAAAGCATCTGCATCAAATTGCCATTCAAAACCTCTTGCACCCTCTTTAAAAACTTTATAATCAGAGCCTCCATGATTAGCCGTATCTTTAGACCACCATAATTTTGTTTGAGGATCTCTATACATTTTTCCAAACTTGTTTGATTGTGCTGTTTTATTTGCGCGAACCTTTAATGTTTCAAAAAAATTATTTTTATTATTTTTTTTTGGATCTTCTGGGGGTTTAATAGACGCACCTTTATTTATAGATTCAGAAAGCTCTTTTGCAAGCAAAGATTGCCGCTGAATTTTTATTCTAGAGTTACTAGCGCTTTTAATGTCTGATAAACGCATGGCGCGACAAAGTAAATAAGATTCTACTATTTTTTGATTATTAAAATTTAAACCTCGTTCTTTATCTATAAGCTGCTCGGTAGTAGAAATACTTTTTTCTTCTTTAGCAATTAATTCTAGAAGGTTCGTTGTTTTTTTTAATAAAATACCATTCTTGTTATTTTTATAAAACTCAATAGCTGCTTTTAATTCTTGATTTTTATGTTCGATATTTTTAAAAATATCTTCTGCTTTTAAATGAATATGTTCATATTGGGCTAGCGCAATACCGTCATTCATGCGATGCTTATTGCTGTTCCATTCTTTAATAGAGCGCGAAATTGCTGGCAAGAGAGCATTGTATTCATCTAGGGATTTATTTCTTGCATTTATCAACTCGTCAAAATGAAAAGCCAAAGCTATTTGTATGTCGGAAATCTGTTCTTCAAGATGTTTAAGTTCAATCTCTCGCAAACTTTTTATATGATCTTTTTGTTCATTATTATATGTTAATTCTTGTTCAGGAGAAACTATTACATGCAAGTTAGAAATATCTTTAAAAATTATTGGATTCAAAAAAATATGGGTAAAACTAATCTCTGGCGGACAACTAAGTTTAACCATGTATTCTAAGCAATTTTTTATTTTTATAAAATCGTCACGCAGTCCACGCAAATTAGATACCGATTTTTCATGCTGCATTCTTTCAGCTATAACGGTACTTTTAGCAAGGGTATGAGCAGAGTTATTTTCTAGAGGCAATTCTTTATATCTGTTTGCGTAAGCATTACCTAATAGAGCAGCAGTGCCGAAAATTTCTAATACAGCATGTTTGATCGCAATTCGTCCAATATGTAAAAAAGCGAGCGTATTTGTTAATGCTAGATGAGCATTATGAACCATAATGTAATCTGATGTTATAAAAAACACATAATCGTCAACGGTAATTGTATACATACATGTCGTATCTTCTATTATTTCAATATTTTTTACGGAAGAATAGCCGGCTTGATTCAAAGATAATTCATCATTAAGCTTGATATGTTTAGCATAAATCCACTGGTCTTCTTGAAATAAATAAAATTTTTGATTAGGAGCAACATATATTACTTCATGCTCTGTTGAAATTTTTAAATATTGGCTTATTAATTCTGTTGAAATACCTAAAACAATTTTATTATTACGATTACCCAATAAGTCATATCCAATAATCTTATCGCCGACTTTAAGATTTTCTATCGAAGTAAATCCATCCAAAGTTTTCACCTTTGTGTCGGCAATAAATCCTTCATTTTTGTCACAAGAATCTCCCATAAACTCGTAACTACAATTTTTAATACGTTCTATTTCTATCTGAGCAGCATAGAACTGATGTAAGTAAGCAATTTTAGGCTCAATTGATTGCGCAAGAAAAGTAGCTGTGAATAAAGAGAATAATAAGTTGCACAGATAATACTTTTTAACCATATTTTTGACTTTCTAGAATAAATAAAGATAACGCACAATACTTTCTTGAAATACTATAGGTAGTTCTTTGAAATTTCAATTTATTTGTATAATAAAACAAAAATCTTGCTTTAAAACATCTTTTTATGATTCTCTGAAAAAACAAATCATAAAGAGGTGCTAATTATGGTAAAAATAGTAGCCGTATTTTTTCTTGTTTTTATGCAAAGTGAGTTTGCAGCTTCTGCTGATATACCCGGAATTCCTAAAAATTGGCTTGCAAATTTAGCTTCACATATGAGATTCCATACTTTTTCTGTTTATAAAGGACCGGTAGGAATTGATGATTCTACTATGACAAAAGAAGAACATCATCAAATAATGCAGCAAAAATTTTTGTCTACTGCTCGCCATTATATAGCGCTCGGAGCGGATTGTAATGAGCTATTTGAAGGCAAGACTCTTCTGGAATGGGCTAATTTGTGTTACTGTAAAACTCTTTCAGATTATCTACTATCTATTGGAGCATCTTTGCCTTTAGTAGTACCATATAATGTAGCTCCTCGCTATAGCAGAGAAATTGAAACCGAGAGAAATATAAGATTTTTATTACAAGAAGCTTTTATGCGCGATATACCTCAGTTATATATGCAGAATTTTTCAATGTGCCAAGATATAGCACATCTTATTGCTGAATATGCCCAACCTCATACAGATCAGGAACTTATGGTTGTTATGGCTCAAGAACGAATTGAAGTAGAAAAAGAGCTTTTAGATACACACATAGTAGACTAAGAAAGAAAAAAATATGCCTCATACTTTTTTGCCGCAAGATCAAATAGTTTGGCAACTTCCTGTTAAAAATATACAGTCTTGTCGGCAGGACATGTCTGTTGATATAGCTATTGTTGGCGGGGGCATGGCGGGGCTTTCTGTTGCTTATGAACTGAGCAAAAGGGGCCTAAAAGCAATTCTATTAGAGCAGGCCTATTGTGGATCTGGCGCGACAGGTAAAAGTTCAGGATTTGTAACTTCTAATGCAGAATTATCTTTTTCTGACCTTTTAAAGAGATATCCAGAAAAAACGGCTCATGATATATGGAGCTTGTTTAATCAGGGGCTTGAATCTATACGAGCTACCATAAAAGAGCATAATCTTGTTTGCGACTATCAAGAACAAGATACGCTTATACTTGCTCGTACTGAGAACGATCTTAAAACACTTAAAGCAGAATATACAGCTTTAAAAGTTATTGACGATGGTGCTATCTTTTATACAAAAGAGCAGTTGCAAGAGCTTGTATCTTCTAAAAATTATTATGGAGCAGTAGATTATACCAATAGTTTTGGAATAAATGGCTATGCATATTGTCAGGAACTTAAAAGAATAGTAGAAGAAAAAGGGATAGAGGTATTTGAAGAAACTCCCGTTGTATCTATTGATGGTCATACTATTATAACTCCCCATGCAAAAATACGAGCAGAGAAAATTATTGTATGCGTTGATCGATTCTTGCCGGAACTTTCTCGACTAGAGCAAGAAGTCTATCAAGTGCAAACTTTTGTAATGGCTTCTGAAAGATTAACGGATAAACAGATTCAAAATTTATTTCCCCAAAAAAAATATATGTGTTGGGATACCGATTTAATATATAACTATTTTCGCATCACAGGAGAAAACAGACTGTTACTTGGTGGCGGCACTCCATTTTCTACCTATATTTCTAAAGCATATCATGATTATAAACCTATAGAACAGAAGCTAAATTCTTATCTTCAAACTAATTTTCCACAGGCAGACATTCAGTTTGAATATAGTTGGCCGGGGCTTATTGGTATATCAAAAGATATTTTTCCTTTAGTTGGCCCAGATAAAGACCAGCCTTTTATTTATTATATAAGTGCATCTGCAGGCCTTTCTGTTGCAGCAGGATTAGCAAGATACGCAGTTGAACATATTTTTGACCAGAGAGCCGATCTTGATGAGTATCTATCACCCTATAGATTATTTCCTATAGGTGGTTTATTGCAGTCTTGTCTTGGCAAGAGGGTCTCTTTTGCGCTATCGCACCTTTATTATAAGAATATACCCTGAGTTTCTTCTTTTTATTGCAAACTAAGATTATTTTGGGTGGGCGACTTTACAAAAGTTGTAGCTATGGTATTATAAGATTATGCCACCTATATTTATATATCCTATAATATTGAACTCTTAACGACATGCTTTCTCGATAGCATATTGTGGCAGATTAGCCCTTTTTTTGGTTATCGTTAAGAGTTTAAATCATTTATTTTAACTACTTCTTAACGATTAAGGAATCAATAAAAATGTCCTCATTTAAATTATTTAATTTACAACCAATAATTCAGTCAACGCTGGATGCATTAGGTTTTGTAACTCCAACAGAAATACAAGAAAAAGCCATTCCTTTGCTTTTAGAAGCAACCAGAATTGATTTTCATGGTCAAGCTCAAACAGGAACAGGCAAAACATTAGCATTTGGTATTCCATTGCTTAATAAAATCGACAAAACAAAAAAAGTCACTCAGGCTCTTATTGTTGCTCCTACAAGAGAACTCGCTTTGCAAATAGCTGATAGTCTCAGACAAGTTGCTCAGCCTGCAGGTATTATTGTAGAGCCAGTATACGGCGGTGTTTCTATGGAAGAACAAATACGTTTATTAAAACGTGGTGTTCATGTCGTAGTTGGAACCCCAGGGCGCCTTAATGACCATTTAAGAAGACGTACTCTTTCTTTAGAACAAGCGCAAACGCTTATTTTAGATGAAGCAGATATTATGCTTGATATGGGATTTAGAGATGAAGTTGACGAAATTTTGCGTTTTGCTCCAGAAGATCGCCAAATTTGGTTGTTCTCTGCTACCGTTAAAACTGGTATCAATGATTTAATGCGTCAGCATATGAAAGATACCGTTTCTATACGAGTAAGTAAGCAACAAGTTTCTAATCAAAATACAAAACAATATTATTGTATTATGCCAGGACGTTCTCGCTTGCAAGCAATCTGTCGTTTTATTGAAAGCGAACCAGATTTCTACGGCTTTATTTTCTGTCAAACTAAGATTTTGACAAGTGAAGTTACCGAAAAGCTTATGCAAAGAGGTTACAAGGTTGGATCTCTTCATGGTGACATGAGCCAATCTCAACGTAATTTAATGATCAAACGATTTAAGCAAAACGAATTAAGCATTGTAGTTGCAACAGATGTAGCAGCTCGTGGTATTGACGTTGCAAACTTAACTCACGTAGTTAACTATTCTATGCCAGAAGATCATGAAAGCTATGTCCACCGTGTAGGTCGTACGGGCCGTGCTGGTAAAGAAGGTACAGCTATTACCTTTATTAATAAGAATGACGTTCATCTTACTCGTTTAATTCAACGTAAATTTAATATCGTTATGGAACCAATTAATGTTCCTTCTATGGATCTTATTATTGCGTCTCGTATTAAGCATGCTGAAGAATTTATGGCTGGACTTACTCCTGGTAAATCTTCAGTTAAGATTGATGATCAATTAACTACTCTTGTTAATACTATTAATGAAAGCAGCTTGCGTTCAGTAGTGGCTCATTTATTACATGAGAAGTTCTTAGCAGCAGTATTACAAGATGCTGAAATAGCATATACTCCAGCTTCTAGAACTGCATTTAGCGAAACCAACAATGGTGCTAAAGAAATCTGTATCAACTTGGGTACTGATGACAATATAGAAAAACAAGACGTTATGGACTACTTGCTTACTTTCGGAAAAGTTGAAGCTGATAGCGTAGTTAAAGTACGTATTATTAAGCGTCGTACCTTTGTT
>CAXNJL010000017.1:0-8277 GCA_964202625.1 Candidatus Babeliales bacterium
AATAATCCAGAAATTACTATTATAGGAATCGAAGACAATGGCTACTACAAGGGCGATCTTGCCTGTATTATAGAGGGAAAAGATACCTATAAAATACAAAGTATGAAAGTTATGCTCGATGGAAAACTTTTTTCGTCAAGTTACCACAAAATCAATAAGAAAAAATTTCAATATCCTATCAATTTTTCTCTTCTTAATGATGGCGCTCATACATTATCAATCGAACTAGAAAAAAGCTCGTATAAAGAAAGAAAAACTACCAAAGAAATTAATTTTTTTATCGACAACAAGCCCCTTTTGGCTGATTTTACTAAGAATGAATATAAGGTTTTTCAAGGCCGCACGCTTCATCTGCAATTTCATGCTAACAAGGCTATAGCACAAGCAGATATCTCGTTTCTTTCACACACGTATCCATGTATACAAGAAAATGAAAATTCATCTATTTATGAATGTTTTATCCCTATACCCTGGGACACTCAAAGTAATGAATATCCTTTTTCTCTTGCTATTCAAGACGCCACAGGGAATGAATTAAAGCTTGAGAGTAAACTTCAAGTTATTCTTTTCCCCTTCTCAAAACAAATCATTACAGTTGACTCTAAAAAAATAGCTGCTGAAGCAGAAATCGGCCTAAAACATCAGGAGCTAGAAAAAGCTCTTGTTGAATTAACCAAAAAATCTCCTGCAAAAAAATTATGGCATGGATTATTTTATGTTCCTCTAGAATTAAAAAAAATCACTACCGAATATGGCACAATTAGAGTTACTCAAGATCGCGGAATAAGATCCCACACAGCCTTAGACTTAGTGGGACGACCAAAAGGTGTTATTTGGGCTAGCCAAGACGGCATAATTGCACTCAAAGAAAGATATGCTTTAAGTGGAAATACTATAGTGATCGATCATGGATGCGGCATTTTATCTCTTTACTATCATCTGGATAGTTTTGCTCCTGTTGCGGTAGGAGACATGATAAAAAAAGGATCGCCTATTGGAACAGAAGGTATGACCGGATATGCTAATGGCTATCATTTGCACTGGGAAATACGCGTTGACAATATTCCTGTAGATCCTATGCAATGGACGAAAAATGATTTTTAATGATTAAGCCGTCTTTATCTTCATATCTTTTCGCTTTACGCTTTACGGTAAAGCAAAGGTATATGCTTTTTTTTGCATTTGGGTTATGTATAATTTTTTTGTGGCACATATTGCTGTCTGTGCCACTTGATAAAAAAATAGATAAGCTTCAAAAGAAGCTAGATGCTATGATAATCTTAAAAAATGAGTCTCAGAAAAAAACCGTCTCATCATCAATTGCCTATAATACTTGTGATACTATTGCCAACTTTTTAAAACTTATTGGTGAGCATAAAATAACACTAGAGTCGTTAGAACAACAAGAAGAAATCAATAAGCAATTAAAAATATGTATAAGATTTTCTTCTTCATTTGATTCCTTAGATCTTTTCTTTAAAGATTTTTCTCATCGTTTTTCTTATACAAAAATTGAAAATGTAGAACTTTCAACTTCTAAAAAAAACTTATCCCTGATAAGCTGTTTGCTTGTTTATAGTTTATATGGAGATACCTGTGAAATTCAGCAATAATTTTTTTTATTTTATAGGTATGTTTTTAATGCTAACTCATAGTCTTAAAGCTAAACGAAATCCCTTTTGTTCTGTAAAAAAAGAAGTTTTAAAACAAAAGAATTCTCTAACTCTGCTTGCTTCAGGAGGAATAAATGAAAGTTCCCTTGCTGTTGCTGTTATTAAAAATGGCGAATCAATAGGTCACTACAAGCAAGGTGATCATCTTGGCAATTTAATAATTATTAAAATATATAGTGACTCTGTTGAATGCAAAGATAAAGCAGGCAACAGAATCACCATAAATCCTTAATTAATTATTATTTTTCAAGAACCAATCTCTGATCAGTTCTTGATTAATTTTTCTACAAGATCCATAAAAAGAATTTTTATTTGTTCCACCCTTAAAAGAATACTGTTCTGATAAAAACAAACTAAAATCTTGTAATGAAAAAGATATCTTACAATCAGCAGAAACTAATCCAAAGCAAAATAATTTTTCTCCTTGTCCGCCAAAAAGCAGATAGAAGCCTGATTTTCTCTTTATAAGATCTCCTGCTATTTCTTTAAGCTCTTCTAGCGTAGCTGTAGAAAAAGTATGTATAAGTAAAGGCAAAGAGCCAATAAGCGGTATATTTTGAATTAAAGAAGGTATTTGACTTTGTAGCAATTCTTTTTTTAATGCCTTCACTTCAAACTGAAGCATTTTTGTTTGATCTTTTAGCTTTTTTACAGCATCAAAAACAAAATTTGGTTTGACTTTAAATTCTTGAGAAAGATGCTTAGACAGCGCAAAACTTTCCAAGTAAAGCTCTATTGCTTTTTGACCCGTAAGGGCAACAATTCTTTTCACGCCTACAGAAAGCGAAGAAAATTCTATAATTTTAAAACAACCAATATCTCCAGTTGCTCTTACATGAGTTCCTCCACATAATTCAGCAGAAAACCCTGGAATAGTTACAACACGTACGTTATCAGGATTATATTTATCTCCAAAAAATGCCGTAACGCCTTGACCTATAGCATTGTTATAGGTTGTAGTAGTAATCTCTGTAATAATATTCTCTCTAATTTTTTGATTAACTATCAACTCTATTGCCATAAGTTGCTCTGCTGTTATTGATTCATGATAAGAAAAATCAAAACGCAAATAATCAGGAACAACCAATGAGCCTGCTTGCTTTATAGATTTTCCAAAAACAGAGACTAGCGCCGCTTGAAGTAAATGCGTAGCTGTATGGTTTTTCATACTATCAATACGAGACTGAGAGTCTACAGATTGCATAACAGTATCACCAATACAAATCTGAAATGGCGTTATAATTTCTGCAGCAATAGCCTTATCTATTTTTTTAAGATTATTCACAGCTGCAGGAACAGTATTAATGAAAATTTTTGCCTGATCACTTACTTGTCCGCCACATTCAACATAAAAAGGGGATTTATCAGTAATGACCCAACAAGTTTTATTTTTTTCTACCTGATCAACAAGCTCATTATCTACCAATAAAGCTATTATTTTTGCCTCTGTAATAAGCTCTGTATATCCCGTAAAAAGAGTAATTATATTCGATGGCAAAGCTGCAAAAACTGCTTTTTGCTTTTTGCCAGACTGCGCTCGCTGTATCTCCATCTGTTTTTCAAATCCAGGAATATCAACCGTATAATTACTTTCTTGAACAATTACTTTAGTGATTTCTATAGGAAAACCATACGTATCATAGAGCTTAAAAGCATTCTCTCCCGATAATGTTCTTTGATCAACAGATTCTTTAACATATTTTTTTAATAATTCTTGACCATGAATTAAGTTTAATGCGAACTTTTCAGTTTCATTTTCTAAAAGAGCAATAATAAGTTTTTGTTGAGCAATAAGCTCCGGGTAGATTTTACCCATCGATAAAACAAGAAACTGAATAAGTTCTGGAAAAATATTTTTATCTGATATTTTTTGTGAAAAAAGAGCAGCTCTTCTTATTATTTTGCGCAAAACATATCCACGACCTTCGTTGGATGGCATACATCCATCAGCAATAGCAAAAGAAGCAGAACGTATATGATCCGCTAAAACACAAAAAGCTGTTTTAATGTCTTGTGGCGCTTGATCATAAGAAACACCAGACAGTTCTTCTATTCCAGCCAATAATGGTGCAAAAATATCTGTTTCATACACAGAGTCTTTATTTTGAACAACAACCATTAATCGCTCAAGCCCCATACCCGTATCAACTCCGGTCTGAGAAAGAAGTATATCTTTGCCGTTAGGTTGTCTGTCAAATTGCATGAAGACCAAATTCCAAATTTCTAAAAAACGATCGCATGAACAACCTGGTAAACAATCTTCTTTTTTGCAACCAAAAGACAAGCCTCTGTCAAAATATATTTCCGAGCATGGTCCGCAAGGTCCTGTATCTCCCATTTGCCAGAAGTTATCTGCTTCGCCCAGTTTAATAATTCTATTGCTTGGCAAGCCTATAGATTTTAACCAAATATCATATGCTTCCTGATCTTCTCTAAAAACACTTGCATACAGTTTTTCTGAATCAAGACCAATCTCTTTAGTCAAAAAATCCCAAGCAAAAGAAATTGCTTCTTTTTTAAAATAATCACCAAAAGAAAAGTTCCCCATCATTTCAAAAAAAGTAAGATGTCTTTTAGTAAATCCTACATTTTCAAGATCATTATGCTTACCACCAGCACGGATACATTTTTGAATAGTAACGGCTCGTTTATAGCTACGATTTTCTTTTCCCAAAAAACAATCTTTAAATTGGTTCATGCCTGCATTAGCAAATAAAAGAGTTGGATCTTGCGCCGGAATCAATGAAGAGCTAGGCACAATTGTATGCTGGAATTTGCTAAAAAAATCAAAAAACTTTTGACGAATTTCTAAAGAGTTCATAAAGATACCAGGTAAAAACTAAAAATATATATTAAAAATCATAATCTATTCTCATTAATTATATACAAAAAAACAAAAAGCATATAAGTTTAAACAAAAGAGGCCGCAAAATAGATAAAAACCTTTATGTATAAGCACAATAATCATGCACATTAAAAAGATAATCTCTCAAATAAGTCTGGTATTTTGTTCTTTTTCTTTTTTTTTAAAATCTGCAGAAATGCCTGGGCAAGAAAAGCATAGCTATGTTCACCATGATCACAGCCAAAATCTAACTTTCAAAGAAAAAGTTTTTATTGTTGGAACGGTAGCTGGCATAGGCTATATCGGATACAGATATATTTCAAAAGCAAGAAAAGAATCTGAAACTACAAAACAGCTTGTAGCTCTTGATAAAGAAGAAAAAAAACTCTCTGAAAGCCTACAACTTTATCAATCAAAACAAACAGATTTCATACGTTCTCTTGCTCTTCTTGATAATGCACTCAATAAGAATAATTCTCTTGCTGGCGATATACTTAAAGTAGCAAGCGGGCAATATATTTTTGGAATTTACAATCTCTTTGCAGCAAAAGATCTTTCAATAGCCCTAGAGAAACAAACAAATAACACTCTTGCGCTCCTAAATACATGCTCTGCAGAAAAAAATGGGCGACAACTACAGATTATAGCTCTGCTGCAACAAATTCCCAAACAAATTGAAAATAAACCAGAAGAAATTTCCAGATTACCCCTAACGAAATGTTAATTTATGATAGTATCAATAAAAAATCGCCGTATTTTCTTATTTTTTATCTGTATCCTAGAGTACAACATTCTCTTGAGCAATCCTCACCAGCCGATTATAATACAGCAGGGACAACAAAAATCATGGTGCGATTATGCCTTTTTGGCAGCAACAATAACAATAAGCTCTGTTGGTTTTCTTGGCCGTTATGTTTGGCTTCAAAATAAAAAAATTGAAAAATTAGAAGAGAATGATCAAAAAAACAGTAAATTACTTGATACCATACAGTCTATATCTACTGCAAACTCAGAGAAACTTCTAAGCTTGCAATCTTGCCAAAGCAACATATCTGATAAACTCCAAGAATTAACCTCAAAAACTTGCAGCGTCGAATCTCTTCTTGGTCAAACAAGAAAATTCAATGGATTGAATCTATGGGTAAACTTTAGACTAGATAAACAACTAAAACAATTAGCTCAAGAAAATAAAAATTCTTTTGAAAAATTGCGTAAAACAATAGCAGGAAACCATGAAGCTAGCGCTAAAAATGAATGTGAGATATTAGAGCTCTTGGGGGCTAGAAGTTCTTCTAAAGTAAAATTGGTGACCGTTAAATTTTCAAACGATGACGAGCCATTTGATTTTATTAGCTCCTCCCCCCTTAATCCATAAAGCCGAAAAAATTAATTAGAATTTATGCAGAAGCTACTAACAATTTTTAAAAATCATACAGAAAATTTCTATGTAGCTCTTAAAAAAAGCTTTGTAAGCCCCAAGCTTCCGCCAATCTTTTTTTGCTCACTCAGTCTTTCTCTTGGTATTTGTTGGCAAGCAGAAGAAATAAGTCTTGAAAGCTGTCTTTTTCTTGGATTACTACTCTTATACGCTTCTTTTTTTAGCTATAAAAACTATCCCAAAAATATTCTCTGGCTTATTGCTTGTTTTTTGCTTGGCAACATACGTGTTTATCAACAAGAAAACAGCATGAGAAGCTTTGATCAAAGAACCTTGGAAGCTGAATATGTTGACGGGACAATTTTAAGCTGTAAAGAAAAATATAGTGGTGTTTTTAGCTATGAATGCGTGGTTGCTTGCCACAAAGTAAAACAATACGGATACACAGATCAAAACCTATACGGCACATTTGTATGGTACCTAAAATATTCCGCTGATCTTTTGCCTGGAGATAGAGTGAGAATATACAACCCAGTTTATGCATTACAAAAAAACAACTCTTTTAAACAAAAATTACTTAAAAACAACTATCAAGCATCGCTATTTTCTTATAATCCTAGAACAAGGCTTTTATTGCGCCCTGAATGGTCAATGAGAAGATATTTACATCAGAAAAAAAATAATGTAAAAGAATCAATTAATGCTAAAATGTCGTCAACAACTGCTGCTCTTTTTAGCATGCTCTTTCTTGGCGCTCAAAGTAATAATACACAAGAATCTCAACTGCTTCAAAAGAGCTTTCAAAACTGGGGAATAAGCCATTATTTGGCGCGATCGGGGCTACACGTAGCCCTTTTTATACTTATTATTAATTTCATACTTTCTTTATGCATGATTAGTTATGTAAGCAGATATCTTTTTTTAGGATGCATTGTTGGAGCATATACTCTTTTAAGCTGGACAAGCATCTCTTTTATTAGAGCTCTTACAACCTTTCTCTTATCTTTTTATGCGATTATAGATAATGCACCGGTGCATACTTTTTATATTTTTTGTTTAACCTATTTTTTAATTACGTGCTCATACCCCTTTCAGCTTTTTTCTTTAGATTTTCAATTAAGCTTTGCTCTTACCTTTGGCCTTGTTTGGCTAAATGATCTACGTTCACGAAAAATTCTTTAAATCTCTTGATTTGACACATATAAATTACGTATGTTTTATTAAAAAGAAAGAGAGCCATGAAACTATTTTCTCCATTTTTGATTATTTTTAATATAACCCTATCTCTTTCTCTTTTTTCCCAAGAAACAAAAAAGCCCTGGACCTTTATCGTATATTGCGCAGCCGATAACGACCTTTATAGTTTTGCAGGACGCAACATAAAGCAAATGGAGGCCGTTGGATCTACCGAAACAATTAATATTCTTGTGCAACTGGACATGCACTTACAGGCAAAGAGCAAAATAACAAAACGCTATTTGATTAAAAAAAATAAAGCTGTTCTCATAGAAACAATTCAGCAGGGACTTGATAGCGGAGACCCAAAAAGCCTTGTAGCCTGCTGTGAGTGGGCAGTAAAAAATTATCCAGCAGAAGAATACGCTCTGATTTTTTGGAACCATGGAACAGGTATAATAGACCCATCTATTTCTAAAATAATTAATCCGTCAGAACTCTTTGCTCTTAACAAAGAAAGCAATATGATTGAACTGGACAGATCAATAGGCTTTTTGGAATATATTGACAGCGCACCATCGCCAGAAATGCCAAAAAGGGGTGTATGCTTTGACTCAACAACAGGGAATTATTTAACCAATAAGAAATTAGAAGAAAGCCTAGCAACCATTTGTTCTGCGCAAATTTTAGGCAAAAAACTTGGAATCATAGGATTTGATGCCTGTCTTATGTCTATGCTAGAAATAACCAATATAGTTAAGCCCTATGCCCAATTTCATGTAGGTTCGCAGGAAGCAGAATTAGGCACAGGGTGGGACTATAGTTCAATACTTATGCCATTCTCCAAAGGATCACTCTCCCCTTGTGATTTTGCAAAAAACATAGTTGCGTCTTACAAAACAATGTACGAAAATATTACAAACGACTATACTCAGTCGGCAATAGATTTATCAAAAATAAATGCGCTAGAAGAAAGCATACATAATCTCTCGCTGCTCTTGACAGAGGGGCTTTATGGCACAGAAAAAAACCTACTATCTACCGCAATAAAAACGAGCAGGCAGGGCTCATCTTGCACGTACTTCAGCGAGCCAAGCTATATAGATCTGCATCATTTTTTATCAAATTTACATAAAAAAATAGAGGTTTGCGTTCAGAATGCCAAAACAAAACAAATAGGTCTTTATGTAAAAATAAAAAATGAA
>CAXNJL010000018.1:0-8229 GCA_964202625.1 Candidatus Babeliales bacterium
TGTTTATTCATCTTCTCTTTCTTTTTTATGTATAACAATACAGCTCTTACTCTAACAAAAAAGTCACTCTGTGTCTCTGATAAATTTCCAAATTTCAGCATTTTTTTCTTCTTGTGATAAGTGCTTAGGTGTACGATTTTTTAATAAACTTGTATCAGCCAGAGATTTCTGAGAACTTTTATCATATTTATATTCGCCAAGCCAACTAATAAACGAAGCTTTATAATAGGCTAAACGAGCAAGTCTATCAGGAATTTTTTTAAGTAATTCTTTATCATATAAAAAAATTTTTCCAAGATATAATTTGTCAGTAAGATCTACTAGTAGCGAATAGCGCTCTAGATATATTTTTTCTTGTTCTATAGCTTTCATAAACAACATAAGTGGTTGTACAAAATCTGCAGGGTTCTGTTCTATAATATAGGCTTGCTGAATTACCGAAAGTAACTGCTTGCCTATCTGTTTTTGGGGAATACTCAAAAGTTCTTCTAAGCTTTTTTCGCAAAGCCAGAGCGACCAACAGGTTTTTTCTTGCAGACTGTTCTTAAGAGAAAAAAACTGATAGGTAATAGTACTATAAGACCCAGCAAGTAACGATATAATAGTTCGATATTTATAAAAATAGAGCAACTCATAAAAACTACAAATCTGTGCACGGCTTTCTTGCATAACTTCTTTTACTAGTTTTTCTGTATGTGCATATGAGTTACTATTATTAATAGTAATATGCGTAGAAACTAAGGGCACAGCAGTTTTATGCGCTGCTTGTTGCCACCAGCAGTTAAGATCTGAAGATAAAAAACAGATAAAAAATATAGAATAAAGAAAAAACATGCGTTCTCCCAACAGGCTTTTTAAAAGATATTAAGGTATACTACTATAAAGTGGCCCCCAAAATACATAAAAATAAAAAAAACATGAGCTCATATGAATATACATGATATACAAAAGCGCATAGATTATCTCAAAAAATACAGCTCTGCTGAAAAATGTGAGCGCATAGAAACTATTTCTCAAGAAAAAACAGATCATGTAACGATTGTGCTAGAAAAAATATTTCAGCCAGATAACATAAGTGCCGTACTGCGTACCTCAGAAGGCCTCGGGGTAAACAGCGTATCTATTATAGAAAACGAACACGGCTATAAAAATAATAGAACGGTTGATAAAGGATCAGGCCAATGGCTTAATCTTAAAAAGTACCAAGACACAGAAACATGCTTTAAAGAACTCAAAGAAGCCGGATACACTATTATTGCTACCAGTCCTCACACAAAAGCATTCCCGCTCAGCAAACTCCCTTTAGATAAAAAAATAGCGCTTGTTTTTGGTACAGAAACAACAGGAGTAAGCCAGTACGTTATGGATAATGCGGACGGTTATGTCACTATCCCCATGTACGGCTTTACCGAAAGCTTTAATATTTCTGTAGCTGCAGCATTATGTCTGTATGACGTTACGCGGAGGTTACAGGAATCAGATACGCTTACCTGGAAGATGTCAGAAGAAGAACAAAAGATGCTCGCTCTTACCTGGCTCAGAAACAGTGTCAGCGGTGCACCAGAAATAGAACGGCGGTTTTTCCCTGAGTAATTCCCAAAGAGGGGGTACCCTTTTGCGCCAATTTTAAAAATATGTATTATTAGAAATATAAGAATCGCTAGAAACAGTTATTCTTATATAAGTACATATTTTAAAATGAAAGACACATCATGACATACAAAAAAATAGCTTTAAGCATGTTAGTTGGTATAACGTCTCTTATGGGAACAGTTAGAGCTGCAAAACAACCATTGATTTTTGTGCCAGCAGAACAACCAGCTGAAAATGAACGCGGCAGAAACGCAATGCAAAACAATAACCAAGGACCTCATCAAAATAACGGAGCGTCAGTTATAATAGTAAATAACCCTCAGGCGGCTGCACAACAGCCTAATCCGGCATCAAACCATCAGCCTGCGAAGAAATGTGAATTAAATAATGCTTGGAATTACGTTGCAAGCTCATTTCCAGTAAAAATTGTTAAAGGCTCTGTGAAAACTGGCGCTGGACTAGGAGCATTCTATGGCACCTATCTTACAGGCAAACCTGCTGTTGCTTCTTATAAAGCTGCATCAACATTTTCTGGGCAAAAAAACCTTGACCCTCTGATCAGAGACTATGCTCTTTTTGGCGCTCGAACACAGTATCTCGGGTATGGCGCTGTTTCGTTAACCGCGTTAGGATTAGGTGCATATCTATGTAAAAGTGGCCTAATAGATATACGTAGCGGTGTAAAAACGGCATATAGCTATATAACACCTGTGGTAACTACTGTTTGCTCTGCTGGTAAAGCGGTTGGAAGAGGCGCCCTTGCAGCTTGGAAAAACCCTTATGGAAAATATCTTATATCAGCCGGCACAGGAGCTGCTCTTGGCTATTTAGCCTATAAAAATCAAGAATTTTTAATGGAATCCTGTAACAACGCTAAAGATTTTACTGTTGCTAAGTGTAATGGAGTCTATGAACGCATGTTTAGTTCTGAAAATAATTCTCACGAAGTTACTACTGTATTAGAATTGCCAGCAACCAACGGCATCTAAAGATTTTAAAAAAATCATATTTTTTAGAGTGCATGCAGGTAAAACTGTATGCACTCTTTTTTTAAGTACTTATTAACTTTTAAGCATTTTCAATAAATAAGCTTCTTTGCCCCGCATGCGGCGGTAATCGGCATCTTCAATATGGTCATAGCCAAGTAAGTGACAGATACCATGCACTAATAAAAGCCGTAAACGGTCTTCTAAGCTCATGCCATACTTAGCTGCTTCTTGCACCACATACTCTGCAGAAAAAATCAAATCACCGAGATTCTTCTCTTCCCCCTTGGGAACTTTAATTCTTTTACCAGCCAGAACATCATGATAATACGGAAAAGACAAAACATCTGTGGCTTTATCTTTATTTCTAAATTGCTTGTTATACGTTCTGATAGTTTTATTAGTAGTAATAAGAATACCAAGATCAAAATCAGGATACTTAACAAGATGCAGAAGTTTTTCTGCATCTTGTTCTATTTTTTGCGTATCGATCGCGATTTTCTTTTGGCTATTTTTTAAACTGATCACAGAGAAACCGATAATTCTTGTGCAAGATTAAACGTAAGAGCTTGAGCATGCGTAATACCCATAATGAGTAGTGATTGCTGCTCTAACATATTTTTTTGTTCCTGCGTACAAGCAATAATAAGTTCAGGAAGTTCTGTTTTAAGAGATACTTGTTTTTCTGTCTTTATCTTTCTTACCTGTTCTGCTACTGCAAGCACAAGTTCTATGGTACGAACGCTCTCTGCATATATATACGGTTTTTGTATGTCAACAAGCTGCGTGGTATGTATAGATAGTTCTTTACATCGAGCTTTATATATTTCTTGATATAAAACTTCAGTAATATAGGGCATATACGGTGCATACATTTGCAAAATACATAAACCAGCATGATGCAATGACCATAACGTAGCATCTACTTCTTGCTTGCTATATTTTTCAGGATTAAATAACTGATTCTTAATAAGCTCTATATAGTTATCACAAAATACTGTCCAGAAAAATTTCTCTGCCGTTGCAAGAGCAAGTCCAATCTCATATTTTTCTATATACTGGGTAAACTGCGCAAATGTTTGGGAAAGTTCATGTAACATCCATTCGTTAATAGCACCTAAATTCCCTTGATTTTCAACCGTTTCTGGTGTTGGATGCATGGTCATAAACTTGAATGCATTCCATAATTTAATCGTTAATTTAAGACCGATTTTAAGCTGATTTTCAGAAAATGCTGTATCTTGGCCTAATGATCCTGATGCTGTCCAATATCGTATAACGTCGGCAGAATAGAGCTTAAGAAGATTTTCTGGTTCGAGCGGACTAT
This sequence comes from Candidatus Babeliales bacterium, assembly GCA_964202625.1. Lineage (GTDB taxonomy): Bacteria > Babelota > Babeliae > Babelales > Babelaceae > CAXNJL01. The sequence continues at coordinate 3,907 of CAXNJL010000018.1, forward strand.
TACCCTGTGATTTTGATATTTTTTCTTTTGCTGTACTCAGTACATGCCCAGAAATAACAATATCTTTCCAAGGAATAGTATCATGATGCAGTGATGCTTTTACAATCGTATAAAATGCCCAGGTACGAATAATATCATGCGCTTGTGGACGCATACTTAAAGGAGCAAACGTGGTTGTATCACCAAAAAGCGTCTCTTTATCTTGTGCAAAAGAAGCTACAATATACGGGCTTAATGAAGAGGTATTCCAGGTATCCATAACGTCAGTATCAGCTGTAATATCAGTACTGTTACAGTTTGGACATGATCCTGAAAATGGTTTTTCTTGTGGATCGATAGGTAACTGCTCTGGTGTTGCTAAGATTATTTCTTGGCACGTTTGGCAATGCCATGCAGGAAACGGTATTCCATAAAAGCGTTGGCGTGATAAGCACCAATCCCAGCCAAGATTTTCTACCCAATTTACATAGCGCGATTTCATAAATTCTGGATACCAGTTAATCTGTTCTGCGGCATCTATAAAACGTTTTTTATGATCTAAAACAGAAAGAAACCATTGAGAAAGAGCTAAATATTCTATTTCTTTTTTGCATCGTTCATGCACGGTAACAGCATGAGATATTTTTTTAATTCCGCGTACAGCGCCGAGCTCGGTAAGAACTTCTACTATTTTTTCACGTGCTGGCAATGCTTTGAGCCCAGCAAGAACACCGGTAGCTTCTAGCCAACGACCATCATGAGCGATAGAAGGCTTGTATACTAGATTGTGTTTCTTAAACCATAAAATGTCGTTCTTATCACCAAAGGTACAGCACATAACTAAGCCTGTGCCCTTATCTATAGTTACCGTATCTTCTGCAAGTAACGGCACCGTAAAATTATAATGAGGAACTTGAATTGTTTTACCAGCTAAATGGTTATAGCGGGTGTCATCAGGATGATAAAAAACTGCTACGCAAGAAAATAAAAGTTCAGGACGCGTGGTACTAATTATAAGATCTTGAGAATCTTGCTTAAAAGCAATATCAATAAACTGGGAATCTTTATCTGCGTCATCTAATTCAGCTTGAGCTACGGCAGTTCTACAAGCAGTACAATAAAGTGACGGCTCATATTTGCGATAGATAAAGCCTTTTTTGTATAAATCAATAAAAGATGCTTGGGATATATAACGGCTGCGTTCATCGATAGTGGAGTAACACAAACTCCAATCTACCGAAAGGCCGATTTTTTGCCAAAGATCTTCGAACTTTTTTTCAGCAATCTGACTTTCTTCAAGACAAATAGCTATAAACTCAGATCGAGTCATGCCATGCGGCGTAATATTTCTCTTTTTTTCTACAAATCGTTCTGTTGCAAGTCCGTTATCATCAAAACCAAATGGATAGACGACAGAATAACCGGTCATGCGTTTATAACGTGCAATAATATCAGTATGGGTGTAAGAAAATATATGACCAATATGAAGAGATCCCGAAACCGTAGGCGGCGGTGTATCTATGCTAAATTGCTCTTTTTCATGAGCAGTATCTGCTGCGTAGACAGAAAGCTTCTGCCATAATTCTTGTATCTCTTTTTCACAACGTATATGATCGTATTTTTGTTCCATAAGCCACTTGTATAGTTATCCGGTTTTATATAAACAGTAGAACCCCAGTATAAACTATGTAGCAATCAGTTACCACTCTTTCTGATATTAAGCTTTTTATTACAAAAAAATATTGGTTCTTTATCTAGATCCGTGCAATTCTATAACTCGAGTTTGTAATCTGCCGGGCTTCTACAAAAAAAGGCCGGATATGTAGAAAATACATATCCAGCCTTACATGTTTATATTCTTACTTAAAGAACAATTGGAAGTGTCTCTATCGCTTTAGGGAAATTTTTCTCAATTCCTTTAGCTCTCATAGGGTTATTACCACATTCTTTTTTAACTATTTCTGTCAGAAAAGCTTTATGTTTATCCAAACAAGCCTTTAATGCGCTTTTATTAATACAAATTTTTGCTTCTTCTAAAGCCTGTACAAAAGCTTGCGTAGCAGCATCTTTCTTAAAACTTACATCCGCTTTAATAGCAGTTATAATTTCATCAATAGATTTTTTCCACAAAACCGGCTTCTTAATAAAATCATCTAAGCGAGAAACAACCTTAGTACAAGTTTCTTTATGTAACGGAGTATTGCTTGATAAAAAGAAAGCATTGCTGACAGAAGTAGCGCCAAAAAGCATAACAAAAACAAATAATGCATTAAAACAATATTTTGATGTAAAATTCATAAGATATCCTTTATGATAATATAACTATTATTTTCATGTAAAAATGAAGTTTGATACCTTCTTAGTTTAAACTATTAAAAATAAATGTCAAAAAGGGGGTATTGTGAAAGCTTTAAGGTGTTTAAATAATTCAGTTTATCATTTTTTTATAGGATCTTAGCATATGTTATATCATTTAATAAGCTATATGAATTTCTTTAATTCAGGCAATACTATAAACTATTTAAGCTATTTTAGATTATTGGGAGCAGCTATTACCAGCTTTGCACTCTTTTTTTTGTGTGGCAAATATTTTATTAAAATTGCTCAAAACTTTTTTAAGTCGCCAAATAGAGAATATACTCCGGAAAGCCATAAAATAAAGGCGGGGACCCCAAGCATGGGGGGAATTTTTATGATACTTACTACCATTTTTAGTATATTTTCCTGGGCAGATCTTATAGATACCAATCTTTTATTAGCTTTATTTTGCCTTATGAGCTTTGGTGCGATTGGATTATGGGATGATGTATCTAAAATACTGTACAAAAGGGGCATTTCAGAAAAAGCTAAAAGCTTTGGGCAGGTACTAGCTGCTGGCATACTAGTATTCGCATGGTTTTCTCTCACCAGCCCCGCAACAACGGTTTGTGTGCCATTTTTGCCCAATTATTGCCTTGATATTGGCTATTTTATTATACCCTACGCAATTTTTATTATTATAGGTACCAGCAACGCAGTTAACCTTACCGACGGACTTGATGGCCTTGCCATACGACTTATACTAATAAATCTTATAACTATAGGATATCTGGGATACAGCACTATAACTGCTGAGCTTACTATAGGCATAGCTGCTCTTGTAGGAAGTTGTTTAGGCTTTTTATATTACAATAGATACCCAGCACAGATTTTTATGGGAGACGTTGGTTCTTTGTCTTTAGGCGCTGTGCTTGGCTTTCTTGCAATTAGCACAAGACATGAACTGTTTTTACCCTTTACAGGCATAATTTTTGTAGTAGAAACTCTTTCAGTAATAATCCAAGTACTCTGGTACAAAGCTTTTAAGCAAAGATTTTTCAAACGCGCCCCATTACACCATCATTTTGAACTATCTGGCTGGCATGAGGCATCGGTAACTCGATTATTTACTATAATAACTCTATTACTCTGCTTACTTATTATTTTTCTCAGTACTACTTTGTGAATTTTATTTATAAAATTGCCAGAACATTTTTCTATTTAAAAACATTCTGGCAATAACAAAAATCATAATAATTACGCTTTAAAATGCTTTCTATCGAGCTTCTCAGCAAATTCACATACTGCATGATTTTTTATATCTATTTTTTCATGATTTTTATGGCTAGAACTTGATATCTGCACTTTGCCATGTGTATTAATTTCTACATGATAATGAGCTGTACCATTATATTCTAATACAGCACACTTAAGACCATTTGCAAAAACTTCTACTATGCCTTGCCCACCAGTACTTTTAAACCCGATAGATTGAATTTTATGAAATTCATGAATATCTGGGTTAGTTTCTAACGTAATTTCTTCGTTTACAACTGCACCATTTTGAATAGCGAGATTCTTAAGAGGCCTCAATTGACCTTCTCGCCATGTTACTGAATATCCCATACGTGCTCCCTTTTTTTAGACGTAGTTTGTGTACATAATCTCTTTTATTTTATCAAAAACAGGATTTATGTTTCAATACTTTTATATGAAGTAACCATATACTGCATGATACCCAAGCAAAATAATCCCCCAAATAAAACTAATGAAGATGCACCTTTTTGAATATAAGCATACATAAGCGAGCCGATAAAAAGCGCACAGCTTACTAATGCTAAAAACATAAGTGCTGGAATTTTTTTGTTTCGCTTTTTGTATAAAACAAAACAAGAAAGAACACTTAAACTATAAGCTACCGTTGAACCTAAAGCACTAATTTGTTGGAGCGGCACTTGTTGCCCTTGCGTTATGGCCAAATAAAAACAAGCCAAGATTGCTTCTGCAACTATGCAGGCAAATGGCACTCCATGCTTGCTTAATTGT
>CAXNJL010000019.1:0-8151 GCA_964202625.1 Candidatus Babeliales bacterium
TTTTCAAATCGAGCGGAAGCTTCGGTTCTTTTTTTGTGTCGGGCTGCCTGTAAGCGTATAGTTGTAGCATTAAAATGAGCAGATTCTATGTAAAGTTTTGTACTATTTTTGCTTACTCCTGTATGTAAACCTCCCATAACACCAGCAAGAGCTAATGGCTCCGTCCCATTTGATATAACAAGATCTTCTTTCGAGAGTGTAATGGTTTCTCCATCTAAAAGAGTCAGTTTTTGCCCAGCTTCTGGATGGGTAACTTTAATAGTTTCTGAACCAATCTTATCAGCATCAAATGCATGGATTGGTTGGCTTATATCAAACATTACGTAATTAGTGCAATCAACAATAAAATCTATAGGCTTACTATCTATGCGCGCAAGGCGTGAAGCCATGCTTAAGCAAGAAGCTTTTGCTTGTATATGAGATATATATAAACCAGCAACTCTATCACAAGCTTTAAGATCATCGATTTCTAAAGAAAAAGAATTTGAGGAAGATTCTTTTGAACTTTTTTCGTACAGCTTAATTGTTTTTGTCGCAAAAAAATCTTCTTCTTGTTTAAGTGGTATGCCAAAAATAGCACCAATTTCGCGAGCAAAACCTCTATGTCCCCACATATCAGGTCTATGAGTTACTGATTTGTTATCAACAGTAATAATATAATCTTCTTTTTCTACTGTTTCTTTCCAGCTACCAGCAATCTGTTCTTGAGGTATTGATACTTCTGGTAACAGCCCGTCTTTTGATGAACCAAAATCTGCAACAGTTGCCCAAGTAAAGCTATTTTGTTCTTTTTTTAGTATATAGATAGTATTATGTAGCGCGTTTTTTCTTGGCGATACTATTAACTCTTTTTTATATTCAGCTGAATATGCACGTACTTCTGTTTCTGTAACATGTGTTATTGTAGCTGCAGTAAAAAGATCAGGATTAAACGTAACTTTTTCAACCTGTTCTATTTCGGCTGTCTTTTTATTAAAAGCAGTTACTATTTCTTGTAAGGGGATATCGTTCCAAGCGCCATTAAGGTGATCAAAAATCCAGCGTAAAGATAATTTCATGGTAGGTTTCACCTATTTTTTTAAAAAATCAGTATATATATTATTGATTAATTATATGTTAATTTGCCACAATCGTATATTGTTAGATTTATTTTTTAAGTTTTTTTAGGAGAAAATATGAATAAAGTAGACATCAATATCGGAATATCATCTAAAGACCGTGAAATAAGTATTGAACTTTTAAATAGTGTTCTTGCTGGCGAGTTTGTACTTTTGTTTCAAACACTTAACTATCATTGGAATCTTGTTGGACCACAATTTCATGATTATCATCTTTTATTTGATGATCAGTATAAAGCTATCTTTGAAACTATAGATGCTGTAGCAGAACGAGTGAGATTTGTTGGCGGCAGAGCAGTGGGGTCTATGGATCTTGCAATAAAGCAGGCCCAACTTAAAGAGGATTTAGGTGCTGTACCTGCTCCAACTACTATGATTACTAATTTATTAACTCAGCATGAAGCTCTTATACGAGAAATACGTAATGCTATAAATAAAACAGCAGAAAATAATCGTGACATGGGCAGTAGTAATTTTTTAACCGATCTTATAGAAAAGCATGAAAAAATTGCTTGGATGTTAAGATCGTTAATTCAAGCATAGATTTTTTGTAAAAATAGATCTTTTTTGAAACCCATGATTTAAAAGATACGAATAGACTTTCCCGCCGTTTGTCCCGAGCAAAGTCGAGGGATGCGAACATAAATATCTGTTTTTCGCATTCGATTTCCCTTGAATCGCACACTTTATGTGCTCCATAGGCCTGCCCGTCGTAGCCTTGGCGAAGTCGGGGACGAACGGCTTTTAGTGAAATTCTCTTTCAACAGAGTGTTGTTAAGTTTTTTTATAAAACTCAACAGAATCTATAGAAATTTTTTAAGTATAGTAAGTAGTTTAGGTAAATCGTCTTTAGATTTTTCCCCGTTTTGTATTATTTTTTCAAGTTCAGATATTTTGTACCATGCAGCACTGATAAAGTCATCTGTATTATAATCAGGGCTTTTATCTGTTTTTATACTATAAAGATGCATGAATGCAGAAAGATTATGTTCGTGCGGCGTAAGTTTAGCTATCATAGTATAATCTATTTGGGAGCTATCAATAGTAAGTTCTTCTAAGAGTTCTCTTTTAAAAGCTTCTTCATATGTTTCTCCAGCAGAAACATGTCCACCAACACTGGTATCTAAGCAGAGAGGAAATAATTTTTTATTACCGGATCTGCGCGGTATCCAAACTTCTTTTTGGCTATTTATTAAAAATGCATTAACAACTCTAAAGTTGCTTAACTGTTCTTTATAAACCTCAGAACGATACTTTTGGCCTATTACTTGATCCTGTGAATTTACTATATCTAAAATTTCCATATTTTTATTTTTATTTTTATTTTATTGAGTAAGGTTTTTGTATATTTTTTTGAGCTCTTCAAAAGAGCTCTTTGTTTCTATATTAATACAATCATATGATTCTTGAGCTTTTTTGACAAGAGGTTCAATTTTGCTATGAAAATAAGATAATCTTTTGCGAACTTCTATTTCTGTGTCAGCTTTTCTAATACTTAACGGTATTGTACATGAATCACACACATCTATATTTTTTGGTTGAGCGTATATTTTATGGTATACCATAAAGCATTGTGAACAAAATTGTCTATATATAATTCTATTAATACAAGTTGCATCATCAGCAATAAGCTGCACGTATTGTATGGTCTTTTTAAGATTTTGATTTTTTAAAAAATTATCTAAAAAGGCAAAAGAATAGTCAGATCGAGGAAAACCATCAAGAATAAAATTCTTATTCTCTGCTAAAGCTTTTTCTATATAGTTTGCCATGATTTCGCACACGAGATTTTCATCAATATAATCCCCTCTTTCAACTGTGGATTGAATTTTTTTCCCCAATTCTGTCTGTTCTTTTATTTCATGTCTAAAAATATCGCCAGGGCAAATTTGTATATAGTTATGTTCTTTGCTCATATATTGAGAGAATGATCCCTTGCCACTTCCAGGAGCTGCTATTAAAATGAAATTCTTTTTAGCATTTATAGCAGGTATTATTGCTATAGCTGTTAAAAAAAATATTTTTATATATTTTTTCATTATCTGTTCTTATTTTGTAAAAGTTTATTCGTAAGTTTTTGTAGGTGAGTATATTGCTCAGGATTCGTTTTTATAATTTCTTGGTAAATGGACAAGGCCTCTTTAATATTCATTTTTTGAAAATGAATAACCCTTTTCCCCTCTTTAATTGGTATAAAGAATCCAAGTTTATCGGTAATAAATATTGAATTTTTAAGTATTTGTTCGTAGCAGCGTCTTGGAATAAACTTATTTTGCTCTGTACTTAGGGGACAAAGAATAAAGTCTTCATTTGAAATAGTGTTATATTCTAATGAAATTTCCCCTACTTTTGTAATGAGTTCGTCATCAGAATAATATATGTAGGTTTCTTCGCCTTCTCGCTTAAGCCATTCTGCATGAATGCTATCTTCTTTATTAACTGGTCTATTATGAGGGTCAAATATAAGATTTATTATTGAATCGTAAAGAATGCCAAAAATACGATAATCTAAAATATAATAATTATCTTTTAGGGGGATAATATTTAAACTTGGGTCAAACATATGTTCTTTTAATAAATTCCAGAGTAAAAACTGCTTATTTTTAGAAGGTAAATAAAGAGGAATCCCATACTCTATTACTTTGGTATTATCTATTATAGCAGTTGATATTTTTCTTTTTGTTACTGTGTCTATTAATCCATCAGTATAAGACTGGCCATTCTTTTTTAAAAAATCTTCTAAAATTAAAGGAGTACTATGTGCTAGATAGTTTATAGAGTAGGAATCTGATGTTATATGCGGACAGAATGTAATAAAAGCTAAGGGGTTGCACTGGTGGAGGTAAGTAAGATAATGTCTTTCTATTTCTCTACAAAGTCCACGAGGAATTTTTAGAGAATATTTTCTAGAAAAATCTATTTCATGAGATTGTATTTTATTATATTCTTCATAGGTTGCTGTATATTGATACCCATCATTTTTTTTATAAAAAGTGAACATGATATTTGAAGGATCATATAGAATTTGCTTTCTTGCTGAGGTTGATAGATTTCCATGAGTTTTATCTAAGAATTTGTATATAAATATATGACTAAAAAGTCTTATGGGAGGTGTTTTTAGCTCGAGATTAATAAATTCTAATTTATCAGAAACTGATTCTGGGTCTCTATAAATTAATACGCCATCAGGCTTGAGCACTCGTAATGATTCGCTAAAAAATTTATTCAGTCCCTCAATGCCGCCAGCATAAGATACAATTTCATGAACAATCGCAGATGCATTTATTCCATCAAGAGAGTTGTTTTCAAAGCATTTCATGGATGTCGCATCAAGTTGCTGGAGTTTGAGCGAGGGACCCTGAGGATTATTGTGAAAATATTTGCGAAGTATTGGATGGCGTATAGGAAGACTGTCAAGAATATTCTGATCTATGTCGGAGGCGATAATCTTTGCAGAGGCCGTATCTGGTATTTTTGAAAGGAGTTGCGCTATAGGGTCACCACCGGTACCAATTTCCAGATAAGAGCCATCGGGTTTTTTAAGTATATAAGGAAGTATTCCCAGCTTTTCTTCTATGTTATATTTGATAAGATCAAGATAAAGATTGAGCTGTGAATTTTTATGATCAAGGAAGTTTATTGTTTCTGAACAATATATTATCGATGCTAAAAATAGTTTTAAAAATAAGGTTATATATAAGTATTTACTGATGTTTGTCATGGATGTTTCTCTGAAATATAGTGGGATAATATGTATATATTATTTTATATGAATATAATTTATCGTCAATCATTAAAACTTTAATTGTATTCAGTTAAAAACTTTTAAATTTTAATGTAACCAAAATAACCTTCTAGAGCTAAGTAACAAGTATTTTCTTCTATTCTTTTTATATCTTTGCCTGGATGTTTTCATTTTAATGCAACATAGCCAACTTCTGAAGTTGTATTTACATGTGTTCCACCAGAGGCAACTCATGTAAAACCATTAATTTCCCAAAACCGTTTTTGATTAATAGTATCAGAATAGCCTTTTTCTATGCTAAAATTTTGAGCAAGAATATGGTTGTGGGCCGTAAGTGTTTCTGTAGCTCGGGAGCAATAGTCTTTTCTGATATAAAATATGATACGTGCTTTGTTTCCTGATATGTGAGCACCAACTAAGTTATCTTTTTATGTAAAAATCTCAAGAATTAATTCAGCGGCAAAATGCAACCTCATAAGTTTTAATCTTGTTGGCCAATCGATATTCATTTCTACAAGATCGCCGACAGCTAATCCATGATTTTCTGGAGCTGTATAATAAACAAGCAAGCGATCCATGAGCGATTTTTAATCTGTTATGCCTAGCTTTTAAGCTAGGGTCACATTGACACTCTTTGCGCTGCCTATAAACTAGAAATAACGATAATTTTTTTTGAAAGTGTTCATCATGGTTTCTCTTATTTCTTCTTTATTCTTTAGTATATTTAAAGCATGTATAGTTATTTTTTCTGGCATTATTGGATCTATTTTATTTCTTTTATATCTCATACTATGTTTAATAGTACTTATGCTCATCTATAGCAAACTTGTTGGGTATTATTACATGCAACAAATTTCAAAAAATTTTTTTTTAACGGCTATGATTTTTGCTGTAGGAATTCTTTTTTTTATAGCCTGTCGAATATTTAATTTTTATCATATAGCATGTGCTTCTATTTTTTCTATACTTTTTTTTCGTATTCAAAAAAGTCGATTAAGTACTGTTTTAAGCTATTATGTTCTGCGTTTTTTGCATAGATAATCTTGACTATTTCTTTTATCTATGGTTTTTTAAGCAAAAAGATTGATCATGCTAAAAAATAATTTTCTAAGTTACTTTCTTGTTCTCGTTATTAGTTTTTGTAACGCACAAAACTACCATGAATTATATACTTTTAGTGATCTGGCTTCTTTTATAGATCAAGACACTATGATTATTTGTGATATAGATAATACGGTGATGGTTCCAGAAGAATATGAAGGCAGTGACATGTGGTTTAGTTATCATATGAAAAAGCACCAAAAAGCTGGATGTTCTCGAGAAGAAGCTTTAGCTATTGTATTACCAGAATATGCACGATTACAAAAAACCATTACTGTAAGACCTGTTGAAAAAGAGATTCCTGCTTTTATAAAAAAATGGCAAGATACTGGCATAGTTGTTATGGGGTTAACCAGCAGAGGTGATCCTGTGATAGCTGAAACAGGAAATTTACTCGCATCTATTTCTGTTGATTTTTCTCTCACGGCACCAAAATATACGTTTCTTGATTATATGATTGGCAAACAACATATAGTGTATGAATATGGAGTTTTATTTTGTGCAGTTGCTGATAAAGGGGAAGCTCTGACAAAATTTTTAGAACAGACAACAATTCCAAAGAAAATAGTTTTTATTGATGACACCTTAACAAAAATAATTTCTGTAAAAAAAGCACTTGATCATCTCAAAGCACAAGGGCATAAGCTAGAATATTCTTGTTTCCATTATAGGCACCTTGATGATCACATAGCTACATTGCCGCACAATTAAAAATAGTATTTTTATTATTGACAAGCGTATCTCGTTTATTTTAATTTCTAAACTAAGTTACTTAGTTTTTTAGCTTAGAAATTAAAATTAAATATGTTTATATTAAAAAAAACAATACTGTTTCTATTGTGTTTACACACTATTCCATTATCTGTTATTGCTTATCGATTAGAGCTTATAACTGGCACACACATGAGCGCCTATTTACCGTTAATAACTACTATGCGCCTTAAGCAATTTGCACAGTACCCCTATTTATATAATAGTAATTTTGAAATAGAGTTCCCACTGGTAAAAAGTTTCGCAGCTATGCAAGATAGCGCGTTAGTAATAATTTATGATAATCAAGAAATAGCAGGCATTCTTACTGCTGCCGCCATGGTACCGTATGATACGCAATTTAATGGATCATTAAAAACGTTTAGAGATAATGGATTAGATCCAGAAGACTATTATTATATTGCTGAGATTATTATTAAACCAGAATATCGCCAGAATGGCTTTTCTCGCTTATTTTTTACTGCAGTAGAAGATCATGCGAAACAGCTAGGTTATAAAGCAACCTGTTTGCTTGTTGAAACACATGAATCGCACCCATTAAAGCCAATAGAGTATAAAAATCTTAAAAATTTATGGATTAAACTTGGTTATACGACTATCCCAGCATATATACTTTTTAGCTGGGATACTTTTATTGAAAATGGATTATCTGAAGAAAGAGAACATAGATTAGATTATTGGATTAAACAGATCTAACTTATTTACTCATGCATTTTCTAAATTCAGTTATTTGTTTTTCTAAATAGATAGAACTGTTTTCTACACCAGCACCTTTAAGGCCCTGAGAAAGATTTTCCAAGTTTTTTATTTCAGTTGCTATGCATGTTTCAAGATTTTGTTTTTGCTGCGCAATATGTTGATTTTGTAGAGCAAAAGTTTCTTTTTGCTGCATACTAGTTTCAAGAGTTTTCTTTAAACTGGTATCTTGAGATACACGCATATTTTGTTCTTTTAAAAGATCATTTTGTCTTTTAAGTTCTTGTGATTGTAAGCTAGAAGATCTGATTTCTTGGTCTTTCAATCTAATTAATTCTTGATTTTGTGCTACTATTTTTTCTTGAGACCGCGCATAACTTATAGCTGCTTGAGCTTTAGACTGTTCTGCTTGTGCGATTTCTTGATTAGATCTTTCTAAGCTTGTTCTATGGTTAAGTAAAAGCTGCGAATCTTGATAGCGTATTATTTCTGCTCTATATGCAGCGCTGGTAATAATACTATTTTTTATTGTTTCTAAGCAAGGTAATATACTATTTACCGTAGTCACATAAGCTTTCCAATCAGTTGGAATATGAGAAAAATTATAAAGAGTATTAATATCTTCATGTAACTGCTTTATATAAGCTCTATACGGATATGCTTCAAATGGATACGGGGCATGAACTGTTTTTTCTATATTTTGCATGGCATGTTCTCTGT
>CAXNJL010000020.1:0-7791 GCA_964202625.1 Candidatus Babeliales bacterium
AAATCAGTATTTGTAAAAAATAAGACTATCTTTTTTTTCTTATTTATTAGAATACGTAAAACAATTGATCCCGTTGGCTACTGTTACCCTTCTTTTCTTAAACTCTCTCGGCTAGTTCAGGTTCAACTGATTAATTTTTTATAATAGTCCGATTGTTCAAGTAACTCTTTTTGCGTATAAAAATGCATCTCTTTTTTAGAGCGCAACAATGAAAAATCAAGAAGTCCTACAGCTTGTGAGACTGTTTGAAGACGGTGAGCAATGACTATAGTTACCGCTTTGCGCGAAAGCTCTACTATCATCTGGGTAATTGCTTCTTCGCTTATGGGATCAAGGCTGCTTGTTGGTTCATCTATTAAAATAAGTGCCGGATTAAAATAGTGGGAACGAAGATAAAGATTAGCAAAATTAAGACGTTGCCGCTGTCCGCCAGAAAGACTGAGACCTCCTTCTCCTATAAACGTAGCAAGCCCCTCTTTGAGTTGAAAGAATGACCAAATACCAACCGATTTTAAAAGAGATATAAGATACTCATCAGTATAATTATCAACTTTTTCTGGTAACCCAAAAAGAAGATTATAAGCAACTGTTCCACAGAAACTACTCGATATCTGCCCTTGAAGAGCTATAAGGGATCTTCTACTCATATCATCTACTTCATACATATTAACGCCAGCTATCGTCACTGAGCCAGAAGTTGGCCGTAGCTGCCCTCCTAAAAGTGAAACAAAGGTACTTTTACCACTACCAGATGGTCCAATAATGCCGTACAGCTTAAGAGAAAGATCAGAAGAAGTCTTAAGAACAAAGGTATGATTATCAAAAATTTTTGCTCGTGGATGGTAATCAAAAAAAAGATTTCTAACCTCTATAGTACTACTCTTTTCGTGAATAGAGGTCATAGCAGGAATAGTGCACAGCTCTTTTTTTAAGACGGGAAAGCTTTTTTTGCCAAACGTATCCATATAGGCAGAGAGATCATTGATACGCGTAATGCCTTTAACAATCTCTCTCATAGGTTTATCAAGACGTAAAATTTCTCGTGTTCCTTGGATGTATGTAAGCACAATGCCAATAGAAACTGCCGACGAAATTCTTCCTGCTTGAATTTCATAAAAAAGAAAAAGTGCTAACAATGAAATAGACAAAATATAGAGGATTCTCATGAAAAGATAGATTTTTATATGGGTAAACCAAAAAACCCCCTCTTTTAACATACTGTTTTTACTTGCCTGTATAAGTCGATCATTCATCTCATTACTTGCAAAAGAGGCTCGTATAAGCGATGCTTGGTTTAAGTTTTCAACACTAAGAGCTCTTGATCTATCATCAGCCTTTAGCCATTCTTTTTCTTTTGGATGCATTATTTTAAGTGATAGAGTAATAATAAGGCTGCCCAGCACCAGTAAAAAAATAAGAACCAGCAGTCCTACCGTTTTATTATAGAGGAACGCAGAGACCGTTACGGTTACTGCTCCAATAAGAATGCCTATTAATTCAAAAACAAAAGCATCAAAAAGAGCTTCGTAAGATCGTGCAGCGCGATCTATTTTACTCAGAATTGTTCCCGTTGATCTTTTTGTATGATAGATAGGATCAGCTTGCAAAAACCATGCATGTGCTGATGTATACACTGAATAGATTATACTTAATTGCACTTTTCCACTTATTATACGCAACCAGTAATGAATACAATAGAGAATAAACCAAAAAATGCATAAGCTGAGCAAAAGATCAAGACGCCCTTTACTCATAACTGCTCCTAGCAAAATAGGCAATAACGTATGAAAGAGAGCAGAGACTATCTCTCCTAAAGCTATAAGAAGTATGGTTGTTTTTTCTTGAAAAAGAGTAGTATCCCATGATTTTTTAAAATCGATAACTCTCAGCGGTATAGTATCTATATGCATAAGAAAAGTGCTCTTCTATTAAGATTTTTTAAAATTTATTCTTATAGTATCTCCTCGCTCAACTCTTTTAGTCAAGCTTTTTTAGTTTACTCTTTGAGCCTGCTGTGTTAAAATATGTTATCTACTATTATTAGATTTTAGTACTATTTACGCAAAAAAACAGGTTAAAGCTCAGAAAGAAAAGTATATGATAAAGCAAAAAAAACAGATTGAGCTTGCTCCAGAATCACATTTTTTAGCATTACTTCCCCTAAAAAACGTAGTAATATTACCTAAAAGCATTGTTCCTATTATTGTAGGCAGGCCGTCGTCAGTTGAAGCTGTTGAATATGCATTAAAGCATGATAAAGCTATCTTTATAACAGCTCAAAAATATCCAGATACAGAAAATCCAACTATAGATGATGTCTTTACCCTGGGAATAAGATCTACGATTTTACAAGTTATGCGTATGCCTAAAGGTGCGCTAAAAATCTTAGTTGAAGGATTATGTCGCGCTCGCGTTACTCGCGTTGAAAGCTCAGAAGGCTTTATGGAAGTAACCTGCATTGACGTTCCAACAGAAAATATGCAAGAATCTATAGAACTTGAGGCTTTATGGCGGCACCTTAAAGATCTTTATCGATCATATGCTCAAGTAAATAGTAAAACTCCTGCCGATTTAATAAACGAAGTCAGAACAACACAAGATATGGATTTTTTATCCGATACGCTTGCAGTACACCTGAACCTTTCTTTTAACGAACGGCAACAAATACTTGAATTGCATGATCTTAAAGAAAGAATTATAAAGCTCTGTTCTTTGTTGAAAAAAGAAATAGAAATTCTAGAAACAGAAGAACGCATTCGTGGCAGAATTCAAACACAAGTTGAAAAAAGCCAACGTGAATATTATCTTCACGAACAAATGAAAGCGATTCAAAAAGAGCTCGGTCGCGATGATCAGCATACTGAAATTCTCACCATTAGAAATAAAATACGCACATTAGGATTAAGTCCAGAAGCGGCAGAAAAAGCAGAAAAAGAGTTGCGTAGGTTAGAGCAAATGCCTCCCCTTTCGGCAGAAGCTTCTGTCAGCAGAGCTTATATTGATTGGCTTATTTCTTTGCCGTGGCAAAAAACCAGTAAAGATACTATTAGTCTAGAAACTGCAGAAAAACTTTTAAGCAAAAAACATGCGGGGCTTAAAAAAGCAAAAGAACGTATTATTGAGTTTTTAGCTGCAAAAAAATTCTCTCTTAATCTTACTCGTTCACCTATTATTTGTTTAGCTGGTCCTCCAGGTGTTGGAAAAACTTCTCTAGCGCATTCTATAGCAGAAAGCCTAGGCCGCGAATTTGTAAGAATTTCTTTAGGCGGCGTTAAAGACGAAGCTGAAATACGCGGACACAGAAGAACCTATATTGGAGCTCTTCCAGGTAAAATAATACAGGCCATGAAGAAAGCCAAAACTTTGAATCCCGTTATTTTGCTTGATGAAATAGATAAGATTTCACATAACTATAACGGAGATCCGGCTTCAGCTCTGCTTGAGGTTCTTGATCCAGAACAAAATAAATCTTTTGTAGATCATTATATAGAAGCGGAATATGATTTATCGCAAGTAATGTTTATTACTACGGCAAATCATATCGAAGGAATTCCTTACGCATTATATGATCGCATGGAAATTATTAGTTTATCTGGTTATACAGATGAAGAAAAAAAAGAAATTTGTATCTCTTTTTTAATTCCTAAGTTACTCAAAGAATACGGTCTTAAAGCAAAACAGTTTAAGCTTACTGAGCCGTTACTTGAAAAAATAATTTCGAATTATACCAAAGAGTCTGGCGTTCGTCAGATTGAACGCGTACTTGCTAAACTAATGCGTAAAACCATTCAGGTTATCTTAAAAGAAGATTCACTCAAGGGAGTAACACTCACTGAAACACGTATCAAAGAGTGGCTTGGGCATTCTCAATACAAAAAAACAACGCTCAATCAGACGTATGACACTGTGGGATTGGTTACCGGTCTTGCTTGGACAGAAATGGGTGGTGATGTCTTAGAAATTGAAGCCTCTGTGGTTAACGGCAAAGGTGGACTTACACTTACCGGACAACTTGGTGATGTTATGCAAGAATCTGCTCATGCTGCACTCAGTTACATTCGGTCAAAAGCTGAAGAACTTGGTCTTTCTGTTGGATTTCATGCATCTAAAGACATACATCTTCATATTCCTGAAGGAGCAACACCTAAAGATGGTCCTTCTGCTGGTATTACTATTTGTTTAGCGCTTGTTTCTGCTTTAACTAAGAATCCGGTTAAGCCTCACTTAGCAATGACAGGAGAAATAACCTTACGTGGTCGTGTTCTTGCTGTTGGTGGTTTAAAAGAAAAAATCTTAGCTGCTGGACAACATGGTATTACAAACATACTTTTGCCAAAAGAAAACTATGACGACGTTCTTGATTTTAAAAAAGAAATTAAAGACGATATAGAACTTATTTTTGTAGAAACTATGGATGAAGTTCTTAAAAAGGCTTTAGTTAAGAATCCCTTTGAGATAGAAAAAACAGAAAAGAAGAGGGCTCTTAAAAAAATTAAACCTACGGCAAAGACATTAAAATCTAATAAATAAGTTTTTTTTTAGAATTATACTAATTTTTCTTGTAGAAAATATTTTTCTATGCCTAGAATAAACTAATAGTTTTAAATCTTTTTAAGAGGAACCATCATGAAAAAAACAGTATTTTTAATATGCGCTGTAATGATCTTAGCTTTAGTACCTGGTTGTCACTGGCCTTTTGGCAAAAAAGAAGCTGCTCCTAAAGTAGAAGTTCATGCTGAAGTTGCTCATGTAGAAGCACCAGTACATGCAGAAGCAGCACATGATGCAGCTCATGCAGAAGCTCCTCACAAGATCTAAGTATGAAAAGATATTGGCTTTTTTTAAGCTTTTGTCTTTTGATGGGATGTATTTATTATAAAAAAATAAATACATACAAAGAAATCCCTGCTGAAGCGGTGTGTTTAAAGAAAAAGACTCAAAAAGCAGAACGCTATAAAGTCCAGAAAAAAACACTCGTGCAGCATAACTCTTTGATAGATGAATCGACACTTATTATTTAAAAAATAATATAAGTCAAAAATAAGAACTGGCGACTAAGAATTAATTCTCAGTCGCCAGTTCTATCTTCTTTTTTTACACACTATTTTTAAACAGGACTTTTATGAAAAGATCGTTACTTCTGTCTCTTTTAGACAATTACGTACCCATGACAGAAGAAGAAACAGCAACACAACAAAGAGTGATCGAATTTGTACAAGCCCAAGAAAACTGCTTTGAGCGCAGCTTAGAAATTGGCCACATAACCGGTTCTGCATGGCTTTTAAATAAAGAAGGGTCTCATGCGCTTCTCATGCATCATACAAAACTTGATCGCTGGTTCCAGCTTGGCGGCCATTGTGACGGAGAAAGCAATGTTTTAGCTGTTGCTCTTAAAGAAGCACAAGAAGAATCAGGAATTTCTGATATAGCTGCCGTTTCTTTTGAAATTTTTGATATCGACGTTCATACCATACCAGAACACAAAGATATCAAAGCTCATGAACATTATGATATTCGCTTTTTATTACAAGTACAAAGTGACGAACTTGTAGTGCAAAACAAAGAGTCAAAAGAACTCAGATGGATAGCAAAAACGAGCAAGCTTACAGATCTTCCTACACAAGAAGCTTCTGTGCTCCGTATGTTTGAAAAATGGGTCGAAGGTAATTAAAATCTTTTATCCCTGCTCTAAAATATTCACAAGGCTCCCATTGGGGCCTTTTTGAATAAGAAATTGTACCGGTAATTGTTCACGCATATGCGCAATATGTGATACTATAATAATTTTTTCAAAATCAGCTTGAATCGCATATAAAGCATCTATAATTGCATGCAGGCCTTCTTCGTCTTGCGACCCAAAACCTTCGTCTATAATAAGTGTTTGTAGCGGAGTTCCGGCTTTACGTGCAAGAATTTTAGAAAGAGCTATACGCAAAGCAAAATCTATTCTAAATGCTTCACCGCCAGAAAACATCTCATAAGGCCTAATTCCAATACCATCAGATATTTTAATTTCCAGTGTTTCTTTGGTACCGCCACTTTTAAGATCTCGCAAAGATTCTATACTTACCTGTGCCTGATTATCGGTTAATTTACCCAAAATAAGATTTGCTTCATACTCAATTTCTGGCAAAGCATCTTCTATTAATAATGCCTGAATACCATCTTTACCAAGTGCTGTAGAAATTAACTGGTACTGCTGAATTTCATGATCATATTTTTTTAAAGATTCTTGTAATACAAGATACTCTTTTTCACTCGCATCAAAAATTCTTTCCTGTTCATCAAGCGAACCACGCTTTTGAAGCAATAAAGATTGCTCTTCTACAAGAACCGCTTTTTGCTGAGCACGTATGCGCTCTTGTATTACGTAGTTTTCTTGCATTGTTTGATACTCTTTTTGAGCAATAAACAAAAGTTCTTTTTCTTTTTGCTCATGTTTTATAGTTCGTAACAGAGTACACAAACTATATATTTCAGTTTTTCTTTGGCCCTGTAATTGCACCTGAATAAGTAGTTGATTATAACGTTCTTGCTGCTGTTTCAGTTGTAGCAATTCTGCTTGCAGTACAATTAATTCTTCTTCGTTATATATAAATAATTCAAACTCATGCTCTTTTTGTTGCATATTTTTTTTATGATTTTTTAAAAAATCATCATGCTCTTCTATGCTAATACTAGTAGTATTAAGAAGATCTTTTTTTATAAGCAGCTCTTTTTTAATCTGCTCTTCTTCTTCTAACATTCGAGTTAATACTATTTTTTGAGTAGATAATTCTATGAATAAAAGCTGTGCAGTTTTTTCTTTTTTTATATATTCTTTATGTTGTTCTTCGCATATACCTATATGCGCATACTGCTTTTTAAGATCTTCTAATACCGCATGTTGCTGAACAAGCAGCTCTTTTAATCTTTTTGTAACAACCAATAATTTCTTACGTGTAGCTAGCAAACAGTTTTTTTGTAAAACAAATTTTTGCGCTAATGTTTCTTTATGCTCAGAAAAGATTTTCTGCTCACATAAAGGACATTCGGAATCGGTATCTTTTTTAACTAATACACTTTTTTGATTACTTTCTAAAAGTGCTGCTTCTAGCTGTTTGCCGCGAGCGATCCAAGCATGATAATATATTTTTCTTTTTTCAAATTGCTTTTCTTGCTCACGCAAACTATGTGCCAATAAACTTTTTTTATCTATAATTTCTTGTACTATATGCATAGCTTTTTGAGCTGTGAGTATTTCTTGTTCAGAATTATTATAAGAACTTTCTGCTATTTTTTTCTGTGTTTGTATTTCATGAATGTTTAATTCTTTTGCATGTAAAAGAGCTTGCACATCAAGAATTTCCGCCGTGTATACTGATTGTATTTTTTGATAAGCATCTTGATAGGCTACCTGATCTTGCAAAAGCTCCTGCTTGAGTTCCATCTTTTTTTTATAGACAAGTTGCATCTCTTCTTTTTTTGCTTCTTTTTCAAAAAGAGCTTTCTGTATTACTTCTGGATTCTGTATCTGTTTTTGTTTTTTAAAAACAGATCGCCATACAGAAAATTTTTCTCGTAATACAACTTCTGCTTCTTCTCTTTTTTTAGAAATATCTTCTTGATATAAAAGTTTTACAGCTATTTTTTGATATGCTAAATCATCTTTTTTTTGAGCTATCTGCAGAAGTTCTTGTTCTTTTATATTATTTTCTATAAGAACTTTATTTGCCTGAACTGTTTCCAAGAAACTTTTTTTTGTTTCAAGAAATAGGTCTTTGCCCAACAGTACAATTTGTAATCGTTCAG
>CAXNJL010000021.1:0-7395 GCA_964202625.1 Candidatus Babeliales bacterium
ATTTTTTTGCAAGAATATAATCCTTTGCTTCTAGAGCCAGCATGGCAGAATTATTTCAAGAACCTAAAACAGATGGTTCGCTTTGAGTTTGCTTTGAATCTTTTGGGTGGCGTGCAAGCAGAAGATAAAAAACTACTTGATAAAGATAGTTTGCCAAAAGTAGAGAATTTAGGAGTTTATATAAAAAGCTTTGCAAGCTATACTCCATTACATACTGAATTTTTATATAGCATGGCACTAGCCTCGCTCAATCAATTCTCAGAAAATATGCGATTGCCATACAAAATAGATACAACAAATAACATATGAAAAAGAAATTATGAAAATTGAAAAAAGCGAATAATGTATAGTTGAAAACTGAGCGGTAATTATATAGAAAGGGCCTTGTTGTGGCACAAAATATTACTCATGAAATATTGCCGTATCTTTGTAATAGATGGCAACTGAGCAACTTGGTTCTTTTAGGTGAAGATTCTCCACGAAATAATTATGTTGCACAAGCTTATAGTAAGCTTTATCAAAAAGATATTGTGCTCAAAATTCTATTAGCAGACACGCATGAATTAGAAATGCTAAAACTTTATAACGGTAATGGTTGCGTCCAATTGCTCGACTATGATACTGAAAAAAATGCTTTTTTGTTAGAACTTGTAACACCAGGAGTATCGTTAAGAACATTTTTCCCTGAGCGCGAAGAAGAAGCAACTACAGCAAAAAAGAATTTTAGGATAGACTTTGCTTTATCGCTTTAGTTGCATAATACAGAGCTGTGATACTTAAAGCGCCTAGGCACATAATCTTTGATCCAGAGGAGCCTCTTTTTTCTTTGTCTTCTTGAAGAGCGCGCATGTCAATAAGGGGTTCTTCTTTTTTGCTGAGAAGCTTACTTGTTTCATCGTGTACCCAAATAGTATGGCTAGGATAGAAGGTTACTCTTTTTGGGGATTTTGGAGATACCGGTTCTTTTTGATCCATACCAAAGAGAGGAGATGAGCAAGTTATAGTAATAAGAGCAAAAAAAATATATTTTGACATGATGATATTTCCTGAATTTAAAAATAGTTATATGCTTATCTGATGTTTTTCTAGGCCTAATTCTATAAGCTTATCTATTAATTCCATAGGTTTTATACCAACTTCAGAAGCTTGATGAAAAAGGCAGGTTGCTGGTGTAAGAGCTGGAAGGCTATTAATTTCAATAATAACTACTTGTTCTTTGCCTGTTTTGCTTTGTGTAGCTGACTGATAGAAACAATCTATACGGGCATAGCCAGAACAACCAGCAGCTTTATAGACCTGTTCCATAGTTCTTTGAACCAATAAAAGAGCTTCTTTTGGCAACGGTGCAGGTGTTTGGTTTTCTCCAGCGCCCGGCAGAAACTTTTCTTCTAAAGATAAAAGCCCGGAAGCAGATACTGCTTGGCTTGGCGGTAGAGCTTGTGGATTTTCATTTCCTATAACGCCTACAGTAAGTTCCATGCCAACAATAAGCTCTTCAATAAACGCATGTGTTTTTTTTGTAGAAAAGAATTCTTCTAGAGTTTTTTCTAGCTGTTCTTGATTATTTGCGCGAGAAACAAATACGCTGCATCCATCATCATGAGGCTTTACAATTACGGGAAAGCCTATGTTTTTTGAAATAGTTTCTAGAGCAGTTTTTTTATCTGTTTGCCAGCTTGATTTATTGAGCAATATATGTTCTGGAACAATAAAACCTTCTGTTTTTAATAGGTTATTTGTTTTATATTTATTCATACATAAGCTGCTTGCAAGAATAGAGGAGCCGTTATACGGTAATCCAAGCATTTCTAATGTGCCCTGAATTGCTCCATTTTCGCCCTCGCCGCCATGTAAAGCTATAAATATAAAATCAAAAAGTTCTGGTAATTTTGACCATGGAACATGCATTTCTGGCTTAATTCCAGCTTCAATTTCAGAAGTAGAATTATGTACTAATAATCTGTTATCAAGAGCATAAAGATCAAGTGAGCTATTTACAAAAAGAGGGGTGACTTTATATTTTTCTGAAGATAATTTATAAAAAACGTTGCGACCAGATTCAAGTGATATTTCTTTTTCGTTTGATCTACCGCCCAAAAGAACGCCCACTCTGAGTATTTTGTTTTGATTCATCTCTTCTCTTTTTTTACTCTCTAATAAAACTTTTTCTAACATGCCATACGTGGATAGTTCGGTTTCTATAAGATGGTTTATGAGTTGGGCATGATTCATATTACTTTCTGCCGCTTGCCTAAAAATAAAGCTTGCAGGACCCATCCCAGATAAAGTATTAGGATCAAATATAACAATGCGCTTATCTTTGGTCAAAAAACCGTCTATGCGGATAATATTTGTAATTCCTAATGCTTTCATTGCTGACATGCATATATCTAGAATTTGCTGAGTATCTTGCTCGCTTATGCGGGCAGGAGTATATTTTGTAGCTCTGCCAGGCATATATTTTTGTTCATAGGTATAGATATCAGTGCCGGCTTCTTTTACTATTTCTGTAAGTGGCAGGGGGATTAGTTTGCCCGTACTGTAATCAGTAATAATTACCGCGGTAAATTCAGTGCCCGTTATATATTCTTCTAAGATAACAGCCTGTTCTTTTTGAGTATACACAGTACAAGCAGCTGTTATACCAGCAATAAGCTCTTGTTTATTATATGCAACCGTAATGCCTAAGCTTGAACCTTCAAATACTGGCTTAATTAAGAGAGGAAAAACTACCTGCTCTTTTTCTAATCGATCAAAAAGCTGTTCTTGATTCTTTTTATAGATACTTATTTCAGTTGGGGTAAGCGTAATTCCTCGTGGGGTATCTATCCCGTGAGCTTTTAGTATTTTTTTCTGGAAGCTTTTATCCATACTTAAAGCGCTTGCAGCGACTTTTGAACCAAGATAGGGAATACTTAAAACTTCAAGCATTCCCTGTAGGCAACCATCTTCTGCATAACGTCCGTGTTGAGCTATATAGATAAAATCTACCGATTTTTTCAGGCTATCCCAGGTTATTTTTTCTGCTTCTTTTTCTAGTCGCCATTCAAAATCTGTTACTTTACCCCTGTGTAAAAAATTCCAAGGTAACACAAAAAGATCTCCAGAGCTTGTTTGAAAAAGAGGAATAACCGTATATCTAGATATATCTAGATGATCACAAATAGTTCGGCCTGAATTAAAAGAGACTTCTTTTTCTATAGATTTTCCGCCCATAAGGACGCCAACACGTAACTTGTGCATAGTATATACTTTTTAAGTATCTAGGTTTAATTAATTTCTTATTCTGCCAAGCATTTTACCTATAGCGTATTTCTCTTTTTGACTAATAGCAGACTGCTTTAGAATAGCTGCTAACAATACACAACCATCCGTTAAGTTTTGTTGCTCAGGTGATCCGGTAGTAGCTGAATTTCTTGCGCTGACTAATTGGTTTAATTCATCGTAATCAGAGTTGAATATGTTGTTAGCATTATTTGCAATAGTTCTTGGCGTTGATGGAGGAGTTCTAAATGCATCATCTCTGTTCATAGCAGCTGAATAAGCATAAGAGCTCACAAAGAGAGATAAGCAGAGCGCTTTTAAGATATTTTTCATAACATAAGTCTTTCGTGTAAGTAGGTATGCGTATATGTACCTATTTTATCACGAAAAAAAAATAAAAACAAAAGGATAGTACGGGTTTGGATGTTAGACAACCAGGTGATCAAATAAGTTTTTTTTGTGAAGTCGGTTTGCTATATCGGCAGCATTTTCGCCTCTGTTATTTTTTAAAGTTAAAAATGGCCTGCCATACTCTCTAAAAGTATCTATTAAAATTGGGTTTGTATAATAGTTTTTTACTAATTCTATAAGTACAGAATCCAAAGTTTCTTCTTCTTGGTAGTTAGAATCGGCACCGGCGATCAAAAGCTCTATAAATATTTGTTGTGTAGCATGAATGTTAGATCGGTTATTTTTGCGAGCGGTATAGATAAGCGCTTTACTTAGTAGGTCTGTATTAAAAAATTGTTCTTCTAGTATATCTGCAAGTTTATCGTTATCAAAATCATCTATGGCGTTAAGTAATGAGTTAAAAGTAAGTTCTTCTAAATCTTCATTTGCTTCTGAATATGAACTTTTTAGAGTGAATATGATAAGCAAAGCACAAAAAAATAATAATCTCTTCATATATTTTTTTCTTTTTTAAATATCCACTTCTTCTGAAGAAATAAGAGCATCTTTGGATTGAGCAGCTTCTGCTTTTAAAGCAAGCCATTCGCCCCGTAATGCTATGGCTGTTTCAAATTCAAATTTTTCAGCAGCTTTATTCATTTTCTTCTCTAAGAGCAGTATGCGCTCATAGATGTCTCGCTTGTCAACCTTTGTATTTTTTTTATGTGATTTAGATGCTTCCTGTACCGCTTTTTGCAGACTAGATATACTTTTGGTAACTTCTCTTTTTACACTTATGGGAGTTATATTATGCTTAAGATTATAGGCAATTTGAATTTCTCTGCGTCTGTTTGTTTCATCGATAGCTGCTTGCATAGATCCAGTAATGCGATCGGTATAAAAAAGAACTCGTGAGTTGCTATTGCGTGCAGCTCTACCAATAATTTGTATAAGTGATTTTTTATCGCGCAAAAAACTTTCTATATCTGCATCCATAATTGCAACTAATGCAACTTCTGGGAGATCTAGGCCTTCACGAAGTAAATTTACTCCAACCATGCAATCAAATATGCCAAGGCGTAATTTATGCAACAATTCTGTCCGTTCTGGTGTTTTTATAGTGCTATGCATGTAGCAGACTTTAATCTGTTGTTCTTCTAAATAATGGGCTAAATCTTCAGCCATTTTTTTAGTAAGTACGGTAACAAGGGTTCTAAAGCCTTTTTGTGTCGTGTCTTGTATTTCTTGGAGTAAATTTTGTATTTGGCCAGTTCTTGGTCGCATATGAATTTCTGGATCTACTAATCCTGTTGGTCGTATAAGCTGTTCTGCAATAACAGAACTATGAGTTAATTCATATTCTCCTGGTGTTGCTGATACGTAAATAACATTTTTTAAATAGTTTTCTGTTTCGCTAAATTGTAATGGCCTGTTATCAAGGGCTGATGGAAGCCGAAATCCAAAATCAACTAATGCTTTTTTGCGGGATCTATCCCCTGTGTACATCCCTCTGAGTTGTGGAAGTGCTATGTGTGATTCATCAATAATAAATAAGAAGTTTTTTTCAAAGAAATCAAATAAACAGGGCGGCGCTTCGCCTGGTTTTCTGCCGTCAAAATGATGAGAATAATTTTCTATGCCGGAGCAGTAGCCTCGTTCTTGGATCATTTCTAAATCGTTTTCAACGCGCGATTTTAACCGTTCTTGATAGATTGGATTTTTTAACTGTGGCAACCAATCGTCAAGTTCTTGTTTAATAGAGCTGAGTGCAGCTTTCTTTTTTATTTCAGTTGTTACAAAATGTTTAGCAGGGAAAATTAACACGTTATCAAGATCAGCTAAAACATTATTATTATTTTTATCTACCCAGGCAAGCGATTCTATCGTTTCACCAAACATATCTATGCGTAGTTTCTCTTTTTGATACGGTAGTTGAATTTCTAGAGTGGTGCCTCGTACCTGGAATGTACCAGGATTTTTCTCGAGATCATTGCGTATGTATTGGATAAAAATAAGTCTGTCGATAAGTTTCTTGCGATCAATTTTTTGACCTATTTTTAGCGAAAAAGCTAAATCTTTATAATCTGTGGGGTTTCCTAGCGAATAAATACAGGATATAGAAGCAATTACAATAGTATCCTGCCTATTTATAATAGATGCTGTAGCTTCTATGCGTAAACGTTCAAGCTCTGGATTTACTTGCGTTTCTTTGGGTATATAGATATTTTGTGCCGGCATATATGATTCTGGTTGGTAGTAATCGTAATAACTTACAAAATAGCAGACTTTGTTTTCGGGGAAAAAAAGAGAAAATTCTTCATATAATTGGGCGGCTAAAGTTTTATTCGGCGAAAGAATAAGCACCGGCTTATCTTGTTGGGCAATTACTTGAGCGATAGTAAATGTTTTACCAGATCCGGTAACCCCAAGAAGCGTAGATGCGTTACCTAAATTCTCTACTAATTTTTTTATAGCTTCCGGTTGATCGCCTGCAGGAGAAAAAGGAGCGTGAATAATAAACTTTGCCATAAGAGCCCTTAAAGTCATATTTTATATAAAGTATAGATTATTCTTTTTGCTAAAGTATACACTAAAAGTAACGTGGATAAAATGTTATACGTATGACCATAGATAGAAAAGAGAACATATCGATGGATAAAAAATATCTTTATTTAATCATAGCAGCATATGCTACATCCAGTTTTTCAACAGGTATATTTACTCCTGTGTATGCCTTTTTCGTACAGAAAATTGGTGGAGGAATACTAGAAGCTTCTTGGGCAATAGGAGTTTACTCTATTATTACTGGTCTTGGCACTATTTTGATACACCAGACTGCATGGAGCCAAAGAAATCGTATGACTTTGTTATGGCTAGGGTGGTTTTTTTGGTTATTAAGCATAGCTGTCTACGCCGTTATGACCAATATTTATCTCATGTATATATCGCAAGTATTGGGTGCTCTTGGCGTGGCTATGGAAGAACCTATATTTAATGCGGAGCTTTCTCAACGTGCTTCTTCTAATTTATATGTAGGCTGGGCTCTGTTTGGCGGCATAACAGAAATATTTACTGGTATAGCTGCAATTTCTGGCGGTGTTATCGCTACGTTTTATGGCTTTGAAGTTCTTATTAACTGCATGGTAGGGGTCGCATTATTTTCTTTTTCTCTTATAGTTTTTTATATTTATGCGCTTAAAAAACATGGGGCAGCAAAATAGCTAATTATTCTTGACATTTTTCTGCAATAGCGTAAAGTTATCTACATAGATTTCCTATCGTATGCCGAGGTAGCTCAGTGGTAGAGCAGAAGCCTGAAGAGCTTCGTGTCGGGGGTTCGATTCCCTCTCTCGGCACCATATATTTTCCCCCTATTTTTGCCCAATATATAATAAAGCTTTTAATTCTAAAAAGAAGTTAGTATTTTTAGAAAAAGGGATATATTCTAAAAATAGAGGCAGAAAATAGACATGGATCAATTATTTATTAAACGGTCAAATATAGCATGGTTTTCTCTAGCAGAATGCGTTTTGCGAAAAGAACAAACTAAAGCCTTTAAAACGTTAAAACTCCTCACCTATTTTATTAAAGACCAAGCTCTTTCTCTCCAATTAGAAGGTGATCTTTTATTATCTTTTAATGAATCAGAAAAAGCGCTCGTGTGCTATGCTCAGGCTCTTGATCTTTATGAAAAACATAAAAAAAATGCAGCATCAGAAAGATTACACAAAATTATTATAT
>CAXNJL010000022.1:0-6852 GCA_964202625.1 Candidatus Babeliales bacterium
TTATGCACGACAATTCTTAGGTATTCCCAAAAAACCTGATGTAGATGACATTCAAGGCTTATGCCCAGCAATTGCTATTGAGCAAAAAACAGTTGGCTCTAATCCCCGCTCTACTGTTGGAACTATAACAGAAATATACGATTATTTGCGTGTGCTTTATGCACGCATTGGTCAATCACACTGCTACAAATGCCAAACACTTATTAGTAGTGCTGATCCTGCTCATATCACTCAGATGCTTATTGCAACACAACATAATAAAGAACTTATTATAGCAGCGCCACTAGCGCATGAAAAAAAAGGCGAATTTACTGGTTTATTAGAACAGTTTTTCACGCTTGGATATTATCGTTTTACTATCGATGGTCAAAAAAAAGTTTTTCGCAATCTTGAAGAAATAAAACAACTAGGTCTTAAAAAAACCTATAAACATACTATAGAACTTATACTAGATGTAGTTACAGCAACTCAAGAAGAAGCTTCTCGCATAGAACACGCACTTTCTAAATCTTTTGAACTAGCTCAACAAGTTGTGCATGTTACGATAGATCAACACTTATTTCGTTTCTCTTCTTTGCGCGCATGTCTTACTTGTGGTATATCGTGCCCAGAATTAGAACCACGCTTGTTTTCTTTTAACTCTCCTCTTGGTGCTTGCAAAACCTGTCATGGGTTAGGTGTTACGTATGGATGGGGATCAGACAGCTGGGCTCTTTCTGAAAAATGGCATGATAAAGCTGAATTTTTATCGTACGAGCGCGCATGTACAGACTGTGCAGGCGAGCGTCTTAATAAATCAGCACTTGCTGTTTTGATAGCAGGAAAAAATATATTCCAGATGGGTGAATTTTCTATTCAAGAGAGTCTTGCTTTTTTTACGAGCATAAAACTAGATCAAGAAGAAAAAACTATAGCCGATCCACTCTTAAACGAAATTAAAAAACGATTACAGTTTTTATCAAACGTAGGCCTTGGTTATTTAACGCTTAATAGAACAGCACGTACACTTTCTGGCGGAGAAGGACAACGCATAAAACTTGCTACGCAAATAGGATCTGCCCTTACCGGTGTAGTTTATATTTTAGATGAACCTAGTATAGGTCTTCATCAACGAGATAACGATAAATTAATTAAAAGCTTGCATCAGTTAAGAGATCAAGGCAACACGGTTGTAGTCGTAGAGCACGACACTGACACCATGCTTAATTGTGATTATATTATTGATATGGGGCCAGGAGCTGGAATTCTTGGTGGTTACGTTGTAGCACATGGTACGCCAAAAGAGCTTATGGCTCAAGATATTTCTTTAACGGGGAACTATTTGTCGGGCAAAAAAGAGATTGCTCTGCCGCACAAAATTCGTGAACCCAAAGGCTTTCTTGTGCTAGAAAATGTATCAAGAAATAATTTGCGTAACATACAAGCAGTTTTCCCGCTTGGTGTATTATGTGCCGTATCAGGCGTTTCTGGTTCTGGTAAAAGTACGCTTGTTATGCAAGAATTAGTTCCTGCGCTTAAAGCATTTTTTTTAAACAAAAAAAGCGATGTGCTTAAGGGTGCAGAAGCTTTAGAAAATTTAATTGTTATTGATCAAAGCCCAATAGGTCGTACTCCTCGATCTAATCCTGCGACCTATTTAGGTATTTTTGATGAAATTCGCAAATTATTTGCAAGTTTACCAGAAAGCCAAGCGCGTGGGTATCAAGTAGGGCGCTTTAGTTTTAACGTGGGCGAAGGTCGCTGTGCAAAATGTTCTGGCGACGGTTCTATTACGGTATCTATGCATTTTTTGCCAGACGTCGTTTTAGTCTGTTCTTCTTGTAAGGGCAAGCGATATAATAGTCAAACGTTAGAAATTACGTTTAGAGATAAAAATATAGCAGATATACTTGCTATGACCGCGTATGAAGCAGTAAGTTTTTTTGATACACATACTGGGTTACGCAAACGCTTGCAACTTATGTGTGATGTAGGGCTTGATTATCTTGCTCTCGGTCAGCCTTCTACTACACTTTCTGGTGGAGAAGCGCAACGCATTAAATTAGTTGATGAACTTGCAAAACGAGGTAATCGTACGCTCTATATTCTTGATGAGCCAACAACTGGATTACACACGCATGATATTGCTAAATTATTAACCGTATTTGCTCGTTTAGTTGATAAAGGGAACTCTTTAATTATTATTGAGCACAATCTTGATCTGCTTAAAACGGCAGATTACATTATAGATCTTGGGCCAGAAGGTGGTGATGAGGGCGGTACTATTGTTGCTCAGGGAACACCTCAAGCGATTCTTTCGGTAAAAGAAAGTTACACAGCTGCGTATCTAAAGCCTTTATTTGAAAAGAAAAAATAAGATAATTTGCTCGGTAAGCAAAAAACGCTTACACTAAAAGCTATAATTTTTTCGATTTATTTTTTTAGGACAGATACTCTTATGACGCACAAAAATAATTTTAAAACTCTCGGATTATTTGGATTGTCCTGCTGTTCTTTTTCTTATGGAGCAGATAATAATAACAATCAAGAGGCCCGAGTATTACAACTATTGACCCAATTAAGTCAACCGCAAACAAAAGGCTTAAAAGATGCTGTAGAAAAAGGGTTTTATGGTGCTGCATCACAACTGACTACAAAATGTATTATTGAGCTATTTTCAACAATAAACAAGGGAACCTGGGAAATACTCTCTAGAACTAAAACAACATTAGAAAAAGATTCTCCGCTTACGTGCGCTGAGCTTGCAGTAATTAACCAAAATATTTACAATTCATTATTGCCGTATTTTAATGCATCGCCTGTTGATGCTACTAAAGAAAAACGTGCTGCTGCGATAAAAGATGAAATAAATGAATTAGATAGTACAGAAAATGAAAGCATTGTGATTGATGCTCATTCTTGGATCAACAAACGTTTTGTGCCAGAATTTTTAATTAAAACCTATCTTGATATGATAATTCAGGCAAGAGAAAAAATTATCCAAAAAATACAGGCTCAAAAAGAATTAAGCACCTTAGCGACTCTATTTTATACTGCTAAGAATTCATCAAAGGTAAAGCAACATAATTTTGATATTATACCTGCTTTTACCGTAATAGAACATTGTTTAACAATGCTCTTACAAATCGTAGAAAACACCCAATCAGAAAAAGAACTTATAGCTGCCAAAAACAGTACAAGATTTTATTGTATACAGAGCTGTAACGTAATAGAAAGTTACGTAAAGCTTGAAGGTGGGGCTGAAGAATTAGAAAAATTAAGAAAAATTAATCTTAAATTTTCAAAACCGGGCGATTCGGCATCACAAACTCAAGATCTATTAGCTGCTATGGAAAAAAATTCTCAGTGAACAAAATAACAATATATTGCTGCATAATAAGTATAGTATTGTGCAGCAATACAGCTACAGAAAATCATGCTTCTTTTGCAGAATTTTCTACTGATCGAGTAGATCATGCTGTGCAAGAAATACATCAATTATATTCTTCAAAAAATAAAAAAGCAGCGATAAAACTTACTGGTATTGGCCTAGCTTCTATTTTAGGATATTGTTATGTGCAACAAAATAGGGCTGGTCAAACTGATAAGACTTATGACATAGATGATTTAGCAAAAATAATTACTCAACAAAATAGTTGGGGCACAAAAGCTCAGGGTGCTCTCGGCACCACTCTTTTTGGCGGAATCACCTGGTGCGTACAAGATATTTGGAAACAATTTTTTGACAAACCAGAATATGATTATTTTAAAAAAAGTTTTTATTATTTTGAAGTACATCTTAGTAGAATTAAACATGCGGTAGAAGCGTATGAAAATGATTATGATATGTGCATAGCAGAATTTGCAAAAAATGAATTAACTGCTTCTTTTAACGATATGGTCAATAGCTTAGAGCAGATATTAGCGGTTATGGATTTTATTTCAAATCAAGAAAAAGTACAAAGCGAAAGCATACTTTTTTATAAAAAGTATCTTATAAAACAAGTAGCAGCTTTAGCCAAAAATTTAGATTCTGTTCTTATAAAAAAACAAGAAACTTCTGTGAGCGCTCTTGCAATAAAAGACGCGACTGAAATTAAAAGAACTGTAGAAAAACTTATTGATACGTATCCAGCGCTACGCTCAATTCAAGAAGAGATAAGTATGGCTCAACGAGTTAAAAGAATGGAAGCAAAAGTAGACGCTATTGGTAATTTTTTAATTAAAGATCCAGAAAGAGAAGAGGCGTGAAATTTTTAATTTTTCTTTTTTCTCTATTTTCTCTTACTACTGTAAAAGCAGATCCTGAATCTCTTGAACGTATTTTACAAGATTTTAAAGAATACCGACCTTCTTCTTACTGGATAACGCATGATTTTTATAAGCTCGATGCTGATGAATTTTATACGGCATTTGGAGAAATGATCGCCTTGTTTACCAATAAAAATAGACTCTCGCTTTATTTTGATTTGAACCCATCAGAAAGAATAGATCCCTATTTTTTTAGAGATAAAATACTCTGGCAGTGTAAAAATTATCAGTATTTTATTACGCATACAGTTGTAGATGTAGAAACAAAAAAATTGCGCAAAATTTTTGCAGGTAACAAGCCGGGTGCAACTGAAATTCCTCTTGAAGATTATGGCACAAACTTGTATCCTGATGAATGGGTAGATATACAACTTTTTTATTGCTGTTATTTGGATGCGCTTTCGCATTATATTCATGAAATTATAAGTTACGAAGAATCTCATAAAAAGCTTGCTGAGCTTGCTCCAGTCGTTGCTTTATTTAAAGAATATACCCTTAATCTTACCGAGCCTAAAAAAGTAAAAAAATACCGAACTGCTCTTAATAACTTTCTGCAGATAGAACGTAATTATGCGGTTAAAATATTAAAACAAATACTAGAACATTAATAGTTATGCTAAAAATCATAGTTCTTTTTTTATTCTCTCTAAACAGTTGCCTGTTTTCTGCAGAGCGTACCGATTTTATAAATAGCTTTCTGGATGCTTATGATATAGAAGAAAAATATACGCATGAGTATCATCCGTTTATTCGCAACAAAACAGGACAAAGTCTTATCTTATTAGAACAAACTCTTGCTGATTCTGGTTTTTCTCTTGATGGCCGCTTTACTATTTTTGGTTTTCAAGAAGATGCTTTTCCACCCTATGTTACCGATATGAACCGTGAAGCTATAGATGATGAAGCCTTTTCTGCCAATAAAAAGGGGCTTGGGAAAACTGCAAAAAATATTTTTGGTTTTTATACAGCAGCAGTGCTTGGCGATGTTGAATATATAGAAAGATATTTTAAAAAAGAACCTTCTTTTACCTATTGTTCAGCAAAACCATTAGAACTTTTAGAAGACAATAATTTTTTATTAAAAGAACATGCCTTTGGAAAAAATTATACTCAGATTAAAATAACACGAGATATCATAGAAAAAGCAGTAGTTCAAGGAAATCACCACCGTGCATTTGAAGCCCTTATTGCATTCTGGGAACATTTATATCTAGAAGCAAGTAAAAATGGAGCCCAAGAAACGGTAGCTACGCAAGATATTCTTTTTTCTATTGAATACCTTAAAGCTATCAATAATGGCGCATGCAACCTTACAAAGTTTTTT
This sequence comes from Candidatus Babeliales bacterium, assembly GCA_964202625.1. Classification (GTDB taxonomy): domain Bacteria; phylum Babelota; class Babeliae; order Babelales; family Babelaceae; genus CAXNJL01. The sequence continues at coordinate 5,615 of CAXNJL010000022.1, forward strand.
ATAGGACCAGATATTACGTATCCGATAGAAGTACTTGCTATACAAACAGCTGAAGTTACCGCACATGCTCAAAAATTTGTAAAAAAAATAAGCGAACAGCTTGTTACCCATAATAATAAAAAAACTGGCTATATTTTTTGTAGTTTTGTGGATGGAGTTGGTAAGAGTACCCTTTTTGGTAATCTTAAAAATTATATTCAATACGGCGATTGTGTAGAAAATTATCAACGATGCGATAATTCATCTTCCCAAGAAGCGACTCTTATAGAAATAAAACAAGATGTTTTTATTATAGATTTGCCGGCACAAGTATCTCATTTTGCTATAAAGCCTGAAGGCTTTGTGTATGCTGATATAGCAACGGTACCCACTATCACGAGAACTCTTTTGCGCAAAGCAAGTGAGTATATAAAAGAACATAAGCATACATTAGTTGGTGAATTTGAAGACGCTAAAGAAAAAGCGCGCACATTCAAAGAACCACTTTACGCTCATCCAGAAGATATTACCTATACGCTTGCACAAAACATGATAACGTTAAAGTCACATTCAGATTGGGTCCCTTTTAGGTATGAACAACACCATTTTGTTTTTTCTAAGAAAAATCCATCTCTCTTGCGCATACTTGTCCCTCTTGGCGGAGCACATTCTACAGCACTTAAAACTATTGAACCTGAGCTTATGCTTTTTACCAAAGGTATGACACTGCCTATGCCCTTTGAATCTTTTGTAACAAAACTTATAAATAGCATGAAAGATGCTGGTATAGAGCGAGTCTTTTTTGTTGATTTTTTAAGCATGTATCCGCGCACTTCGCGAGAAAATATACGTATAAATTTTATGCTGCAATATATGAAGCATATATACGAAGAAAAATATGATATCGAAAAATCTTTTTATAAAGAAACGGTAAACGGAGAAGGGGAGCTCTATCATATTATGCATACCTATCCTGCAGAAGTTACTCAAAATTTAAGCATGGAAGCAGCTTTTAGATCAGGACTATTTGCTCAATTCTCTCAGAATCAGACCGCTGGAAATCTTACAAGACTTAAAGGGCCCGAACTTGCTGAAAAATTAAAAGCAGAAAATATATATACGTTATCAGCTGATAGTATATTAGAAAAAAAGGCTCAAGAAAAAATAAAGCAAGAACATGATCGCCGAGTTGCAGAATTTAGTTGTAATAAAACCTATGAATCTATTATACGGTTTGATTATGAGCCCTTACTCGCTTT
>CAXNJL010000023.1:0-6816 GCA_964202625.1 Candidatus Babeliales bacterium
CAAAAGCATGTCAAACCTAGGTAAGGTTCCTCGCGTAGCGACGAATTAAACCACATGTTCCACCGCTTGTGCGGACCCCCGTCAATTCCTTTGAGTTTTAATCTTGCGACCGTAGTTCCCAGGCGGATCACTTATCGCGTTAGCTACGACACCGAGCCCGCAGAAGCAGACCCGACATCTAGTGATCATCGTTTACGGCGTGGACTACCAGGGTATCTAATCCTGTTTGCTCCCCACGCTTTCGTGTTTCAGCGTCAGGTATGGACCAAGGAGCTGCCTTCGCAATCGGTGTTCCTCTCGAGATCTACGCATTTTACCGCTACTCCGAGAATTCCACTCCTCTCTTCCACCCTCCAGCATATCAGTATCCGTCGCGAGTCCCCAGTTAGGCCGAGGAATTTAACAACAGACTTAATACACCGCCTACACACCCTTTACGCCCTAGTGATTCCGAATAACGCTCGCACCCTTCGTATTACCGCGGCTGCTGGCACGAAGTTAGCCGGTGCTTTCTCTAATGGTACCGTCATCTTCCGCCTCTATTAAAGGCAGACCTTTCTTCCCACTTAACAGAAGTTTACAATCCGAAGACCTTCATCCTCCACGCGGCGTCGCTGCGTCAGACTTTCGTCCATTGCGCAAGATTCCTCACTGCTGCCTCCCGTAGGAGTCTGGACCGTGTCTAAGTTCCAATGTGGCCGTACACCCTCTCAGGCCGGCTAACCATCATCGCCTTGGTAGGCCTTTACCCCACCAACTAGCTAATAGTACGCAAACTCATCTTTCAGCGATAGCAAAGAGGCCATCTTTCTCCCGTAGGACGTATGCAGCATTAAACTCAATTTCTCGAGCGTATTCTTCACTGAAAGGCAGATAATTCACGCGTTACTCACCCGTCTGCCGCTGTACTAAGTCCGAAAACTTTTCTCGCTCGACTTGCATGTGTTAGGCGCGCCGCCAACGTTTATTCTGAGCCAGGATCAAACTCTTCATCACAAAAGTTTTAATGAACATATTTCTATGTTCAACTTTTTGTTGGTGAATATAATCGCAAAATCAAAGGTTTGTTAGAATTTCTTAAAAATTTCAAAGACATAGTTTTTTAAAACTTCTCGAACCACTTAAGGCTCGAATATTTACTGAATTTTTCGGTTCGTTTCGCTGTCACTCTCGATCCATGATTAAATTATACCTATATTCTTAAGAGTGTCAACACTTTTCATAACATTTCTTTAAATTTCTTTAAAATAATTTTTCGGGGTTTCTAGACCCCAAAACAATCGCTTCTTGCTAAACTATTTCATTAATGTATATATACATATAGTATATGTTATTTTTTATCTTTTTTGAGTGCCCCAGATTCTTCTTCTATAATTTTACCTAAAGAGAAAATCATATCTTCTAGTAATCCCTGTGAAATACTATAATCAAAAAAAGAAGCAGATGGTAAACAATTCATTTCTTTTTTTAATTCTGCTAAACGAGCTTGTAAAAAAATAGTATTTTTATCTGCATCTCTCTTAAGAATGCGCTGCTCAAGAACATTATAAGTTGGAGGCTCTATAAAAATAGTTACTGCATTTGAGGTTTTTCTTTTTACCTCTTGCGCGCCCTTAAAATCAAAAATAGCGATAAGTATATTTTCTTTCTTCTGGCTCTTTATACTTTCATAAGAAGACCCATAATAATTATTATAAACAAAGCTATGTTCTATAAAAAAATTATTCTTAATTTTTTCTTCAAATTCTTCTCTGCTTATAAAAAAATAATCTTTACCGCACACTTCTCCGTCCCTAGGGTCTCTTGTTGTATAGGTAATAATTTTTTCCAAACATAATCCTGCAGCAGGATTATGCAAGAGTCTCTCTACCAATGTTGTTTTGCCCGCCCCAGAAGGAGCGACTATAATAAAAAGTTTTCCCATATTTTTTTTCAGCGCATCAACTAAATATATATATATAATCTTACCGATACTAACAAATAATTATTATTTTTAACAACTAACTTGCCCCCTTAATAACTTACAGGTAAAGTAAATAGATATATATACATTCTTAAGGAATACCTATGCTTATTGATGAACTACATGAAAAACTAAAGCACTCTGAACCTGACCTTTTAACTATTAAACAATTCTGGGCAAATAGTAATTTTGAAGAAGAATTTCAAAATCTTTTAAAAATAAGTACCCAAGAAAATTTTTGGCAAAATAGCCAACAAACAGAAATTCTTAAAAATTTACAAAAAATAAGAATAATAAGAGAACAGTATTTAGAAATAACAAAAAACTTTACTGAATTTCAAGATTTTCTCACTCTTTTTGGGGCTGATCAAGATTCGCTAGAACAAATCAAAGAAGACATATACCAACTTGCAAGAACGATCAAGCGATTTAAAATAACTCTTTTGCTTTCTGAAGAACAAGACACAGCAAACTGCTTTGTTACCATTAACTCTGGAGCAGGAGGCACTGAATCTCAAGACTGGACAGAAATGATTTTACGGATGTATGTGCGTTTTTGTGAACGAGAAAAGCTACAAGCTCATATTCTTGATTATCAAGTAGGCGAAGAAGCTGGCATAAAATCAGCAACTCTTTTTATTAAAGGGAAAAACCCCTACGGTCTTTTTAAATGCGAACAAGGTGTACATAGATTAGTACGCATATCACCCTTTGATTCTAGTAAGCGTCGCCATACATCTTTTGCTGGTGTTTTTGTAACGCCAGAAGTAGCAAGTGTACAAATTGTTATAGACCCTAAAGATCTTAGAATAGATACGTATAGAGCGGGCGGTGCTGGCGGACAGCATGTTAACAAAACAGATTCTGCTGTACGCATAACACATCTGCCAACCAACATAGTTGTACAATGCCAAAATGAACGTTCTCAAATGCAAAATAAAGAAATTGCAATGAAAATGCTTATGGCAAAATTGGTACAAAAAGAAAAAGATGAGAAAAAAAACAAACTTGATTCTATAGAAAAAAAGAAAATTGAATGGGGATCTCAGATCAGGTCATACGTATTGCATCCATACAAAATGGTGAAAGATCATAGAACCGACACAGAGTCTCCTCAACCAGAAGTTGTTCTTGATGGCGATATTATGAACTTTATTGAAAGCTTTCTTATTCAATCACATGCAAGCAATAAATTACAATAATGCTCGTATAATCATCCATAAAGAATTTGCGGCAAAGACGCCTGACCAAAATGGATAACAGGCTTCTTTGTCCTTAACTACATAGCTAGAAAGACCTCCAAGCACGAGCACTAAAGAATAATCCAGCGACATAAGAATACCCCCCAATACAAACATGGGATTTACCTTAAGGTCCTTAAGAATCGCACCATAAAGAGCGCCGGCTAGAAGTGCGAAAAAATCAAAAGAAGTAACTTTAAATAACATTGCCCGATTCAATGCTTTCTGAGCAAGCAGTTGTCCAGAACCTAAACCTAATTTAGTTATAAGCACCCAAAAGAAAACGCCTACAGACAAAGAACTTATACATAAACCTAACCACTGAAAAACAATTATTTTCTTGCGATCTATGCCTGCAAGCAATGCTGTTTTTCTGCCAAAAAGCACATCTACGCCAACGCCGCCTGCGATTTCTATAAAGGTAGAAACGATCATTATTTGTAGCGCATTAAAAGAAAATAAAAGCATTCCAGGAACAAGAACAAATGTAGCAAATCTGCCTAATGGAGCTATTCCCATTTTGCCGCCAATAACAAACAACTGATAGGTAACAAGAGCAGAGAAAACAATAAGATACAGTTGTGATGTGCATGAAAAATCGCAATAAGAAAAGAAGCCGATCATAAGAGTGAAAAGCACCCCCCATTGAATAAAAACAAATCCTGTATGTTTTTGAAAAAAAGATTTTAAAAAATCAGTGCTCAAAGAAAAACTACTTTTAGTTTTAAAAAAATTAAGAAATATAGCAGGTAAACCCAAAAATCCAATAAGTGTTCCATAAACTATCATTCCACCGCCAAAAGCAAGTGCGAACATCTCACCTGAGACATGAGGGAAATAATACGCATGCAATGGAGTCATAATGAAAATTTTAGAAAAAATACCAACAAGCAAAGGTATTGCTATAACATGGCCTGTAATAAAACCAATAGACCAAAGCATAGGCAATTCTGTCATGGGCAATTTAAGAATAGGAAATGTAAAAAAGCCAAAACTATGGCTTTGAACTATTATCCAAAATTTTGGGATTATTGTATAAAAAGTTTGCACTATTCCATAACATAACGCCACACAAGAACCGATAGCGAGCTCAACAGCTTTTTTAATCTGATTTTGTGCAAAAATCATACCATATACTATCTGCCCTACGGGGAATTCCATCTTCTGAGTAATTAATAAATCATGTTCAAAATAATCTGCTAATAAAAAGCCAAAAGCTCCTGCTATAAAAGAAAGCGTTGCCATAAAAGCAATAAAATAAGCTGGAGCTTGCAGCCAACTTGTAAAAAGTTCAGGCTCTAAAAAATAAAGGGTGGGGAAAGAAAATCCACAAGCTGTTGCTAAAATGCCGCCAATTGATGCGCCACTTGTAACAAGCGCAATCCCAGTAGTATGTTCTTTACTATATATTTTTTTTAAAAAAAGAGTAAAAAGTAATGTTGCAACTAACACAACGGTTGGCTCTATCCATGGTCCAATCATAACAGCCATCGAAATATAGCTTAAAACAGCTGTAGTAAAAAGCGAAAGGAGTAGAGTAAAAAAAACTGCTAACAATATCATCTTTATACCTATTTTAAAAAAAAGTTTATTCTATTATATATAGAATAAACAGAAAGTAGCTAGGTTACAAGATTATAAAAAAGAAAGAACTTAATTGCTTATTCTTCTGAAGACTCTATTGCCTTTGCAAGGAATTTTGCTATGAGTTCTTTTTCTTCTAATCTACGCGATTTAGGTGAAAGGGGTTTTGGTTTTTTATGTTTTTCTTTTTCTAGAAGATCTCGCTTATGATCGCCTCGTGGATCTTTTCCTGCGATCATAGAGTCTTGAAATATAATATCGCGTAAAAGCTGTTTATCCATTGCTCCTATTTGCATGTTCCATGAAAAAAAACTTATAAATAGAACTAAAACTAATAACATTTTCATAAGAAATCCTAGCAAAATAAAGAGTTTCGATACCTGGAATCAATAGTACTAGAACTCTTATAAGCTTGTAAAGTTTTTATTTTGTTTTTATAGTAAACTCAGTGGATATGCTGACGGTAAAGACAAAAAAATGCCCACTTAATCAGAAAAAATATAGCATGAAACATAAAAATCGTTGCTTTGGCAATAAGCCAGGGCAAGAAATATGCGCCGAATATCACGATACAGAATGGGGAGTTCCACTTCATGATGACAATAGATTATTTGAACTTTTAATTTTAGAAGGGGCACAAGCTGGATTAAGCTGGGAAACTATTCTTAAGCGCCGCACCGGATATCAAAAAGCTTTTTATAATTTTGATCCAGTAAAAGTTGCAGATATGTCTGATGTTCAGCTTGAAGCTTTGCGCTCTAATCCTGAAATTATTCGCAATCGATTAAAAATTTATGCTGCACGTAAAAATGCTCAGGTTTTTCTAGAAATACAAAAAGAGTTTGGATCGTTTGATACGTATATTTGGGAATTTACTAATAACACACCACACATTACTAGCTGGCAAAGTATAAAAGAATTACCTACTCAAACAGCCCTCAGCGATAAGATATCCAAAGATCTAAAAAAACGCGGCATGTCTTTTGTTGGCTCAACAATTATCTATGCTTACATGCAGGCTATTGGCATGGTCAACGATCACCTCTTTGATTGCTGGCTATCGATTAAGAAATCATAAACAAAATTACTTTACAAACTATCTATTTAAAGTATATTCGCTTTAACTCTTATCAACTTATTTAGGAAAATCATATGCAAAAAAATAGTAACATAAAACTCACTTTATGTGGCCTTTTAATAGCTCTATTAACCAGCTCTATCTATACACATAATATGCCTGAGTTTCTTTATAAAGTAATTTCTCAAGAAGCTTTTTTCCAAAGCTTACATAAAAAAGAGTTGCTACTATCCAGCTTTGATAAACATTTTATTCATTTTGCAACGCAAGAACAATTGCCAAAAATTATTCAAAAGTTTTTCCCTAACCAAACAGCGCACATTCTTAAAATTAAGGTTTCGAGCCTTCCCGGGAAACTGGTTCTAGAAAAAAATCCTGGAGGAGAGACTCAATATTACCATCTCTATAACGGCTCTATACCAAAAGAATCAATCCTACAGGAAGTTTTATTAGAAGAAATTAAGATATAAATTTTTTAGATTAACTTATTCAATTTCATCAAGCATTACACTCCATTCAGAATATGTCTCTCCATCTTCACTCAAAATTTCTCGAGGAGTTATCAAATTATAACAATTTTTTATATTAAATTCAGAAAGTTTGAAGGGGAGATTTAACTCCTCTAGTATTTCCGTATTTATCAGTTGATTTTGTAAAAAGATTTTGTTTTCTACTTTATATAAAAGCCAGAGCATTATAAAGGGATAAGTAGAAATATTTTGAGCAGTTGTTACCAAGCAAGAAGCATCATGAGTTTTTATTCTTTCTATTGCCTCTTTCCATTGTTGCCTATAATCTTCAATCGTCCAACTATCAAGCGACATAATAAATGTTTCTGTAAAATCTCCTATAGTTATTCGTCCCGCAGAAGACAATAAGCCATTAATTTTTTTTGGATTTTTACTTATTACTTCTATAGAAAATTTATTCATACTTATTTTTTTATTTTT
>CAXNJL010000024.1:0-6470 GCA_964202625.1 Candidatus Babeliales bacterium
CAAACAGGACCTCTTTATATTTTTCTGTCCACAATTTTGTAATTTCTTTTGTGTACGTATACGGATCAGCTGTTTTATGTGCGACAGATAAAAATTCAGAAAAATGCATTAAACTATAGGGTAAAAAATCTTGCACATATTCTGATTCATTAAAAACAGAAGCAAAGAAATGGGTAACTCCTTTTTTGTTAAACTCCAATGGTTTTAAAAAACTTTCTAGAGATGCATGCATATTAAAAGAAAAAACACAAAAATAAAACATATATATTGTATGATAAAAAGGTATCATATATACTGTCTTTTTAGTTATTGTCATAATTTTCATAGAAAAATCCCCACAAATTATGGTATAAAATATAGATAATAATGCTAACACAAAAAATAAAATTTAGCTCAAGTTCAGTTATACGTATTTTTTACTTAAACTAAGGGAACTTATGGCATTATATGCCTATCAAGCTTTTACAAAAGATGGCAAAAAGATTAATGGGCAGATTGATGCTGGATCTGTATCGGGAGCGCGAGAGCTCTTAACAACTCAATCGCTTTATCCTATTACTATAGAACTTTTACAGTCATCACATACAAGTTTCCAACAATCTTTTATGGATTATCTAAGACCTGCGATAGGGTTAAAAGAAAAAATATTTTTTTCTAAACAACTTTCAGTACTTCTTAAATCTGGCGTTCCGCTCCTGCCAGCACTTGAGCTTCTTATAGAGCAAAGCGACGGGCGGCTTAAAGATATTATTGTAGATCTTAAAGATACCATCAAAGAAGGCTTATCTCTTGCTGACGGACTCAGTAAATATCCGCAAGTTTTTAGTACTATTTATGTACAGCTCGTGCGCGCTGGTGAAGCAAGCGGCAAGCTAGAAGTTATTCTAGAACGCCTAACACAATATTTGCTGCGCCAAGCAGAAATAAGCAAAAAAATTAGTAGCGCATTATCTGCACCCCTCATGAATTTAGGTTTAATTCTTGCTATGTCAATGGGCTTACTTATCGGCGTTATTCCACAACTTGCAAGCACGCTATCTTCTCTTGGCGGTGAATTGCCTTTATTAACGAAGATAACTATTGGTTTGTCAGATTTTTTAATTACTAATTATCTCAAACTTATTGTAGCGGTTATAGCACTTATAACAGTCTTTCAAATATGGAAAAAAACTCCATCAGGCGCCCGTTCTCTTGATATTATTAAATTAAAAATTCCTGTCATTTCATACTTTACAAGAATGGGCGCTGTTATTCAATTTAGCAGAACACTTGGTATTTTATTAGAAGGAGGAGTAAATATAGCTGAAGCACTTTTTATTGTCTGTAAAATAGTAGATAATCGTATTTTAACAGATGCATTAAACGCAGCGCGCGATAATATTATTAAACAAGGCAAAATAGCAGAATACCTTAAGCAAACAAACATCTTCCCCGCTACTGCTATTTATCTTATTAATACGGGCGAACAAAGTGGTCATCTTGACAGCATGTTACTATCGGTTGCAGAAAATTATGAAGAAGAATTAAATGATTATGCCGATAGCTTAACAGAAAAAATCGGACCTGCTATGATGATCTTAACTATGCTTATTGTTGGTCCCATGATTTTTTCTATTTTGCTTCCTATTATGCAATCAGCTTCAAACATGGGGGAAATGTAATTTTTATTTTATATATTATTTTATAAGGACATACTATGAACTCTCAATCAATACATACAACTATAAAAAAGGGCTTTACGCTTCTGGAAATAGTTATGGTTATAAGTCTTATTGGAATTCTTATGCTTGCTATAACTAAAAACTTAGGAAACATATTTGGAAAAGGAACATCAACTGGTGCAAAATCATCGTTGAAAGCTTTTAAATTTGCTATTGATGAATTTCATGAAGACACAGGAGTCTATCCTCGATCTCTTGCAGAATTGTATGAAAAACCAAGCGATCCTAAAATTTCAAAACTCTGGAAACCAGCTAGCGGATATTATTTAGAGCAAAAATCTGTTGAAACCCTTGACCCTTGGAAAAAAGAATATCAATACGAGCTCACCAAAGGGGGAGCACATCCATACGAACTTTGGTCATGGGGCAGTAAAGAAGGCGAAGACGGCAAAGCAGAAGATAAAATTAGTATCTGGGATATTTAAAATATTTTATGCTTAATAAAAACAGTATAAAATCAGGCTTTAGCCTCTTAGAAATGGTCATCGTAATCGCCTTAATCGGGATTGCGATGACCATTATGCTCCCTAGTTTTAGAAAAAAAAACGATCTCCAGATACCAAGCTTTAGAGATAGTTTTACGTTGCTTTTGCATGCTGCTTATCTTAATGCATTAGAAAAAAACAAATTCCAAAAAATATATGTCGATGTTAAAAACAACAAAATTCAGATCCAAGAAGAATCTGGCAAAGATAAACTTACGGGCGACTTAGTATTTACACCCATAAAAAATTCAAGATTTATAGATAGTATAGAAATTCCGCGCGATCTTGAAATTCGTAATTTTTATATTGCGATAAAAGAAGGCACAAAAGATCATGTGAAGCAAGATCTAGGAAGTATATTCTTTTTTATTACGCCTGATGGCATAGCGCAAGAAGTAGTTATTAATATAGTTGATGCGAGCGATAAACCATCGCAGCCAGAAGCTGGTCTTATTCTTAATCCTTTTACTCTTAATTTTGAGCTCTATGATACCTTTCAAAAACCTTCCTAAAATAAAAGAGGGCTTTTCTCTTTTAGAAGCAATGGCAGCTATAGCTCTTACGGGTTACATGCTTACTGCTCTCATGAATCTTTTATTTTTTCTTATGCAAAATAGCTATGGCAAACACCAGGGTATAGAATCGTTATTATTACTTAAAAATTATTGGTATGAAACTGAGCGCTCAATAATCAAAGATCCAGATAATACAAAAAAAAAGTTCGAAAAAAAAACAGATACACGTGACACACAGCTTATTATAGAAATCAAAAAACCAGATACTAAAAACAAAAAACAACAAGAGCCGGAAAACCTTGAAATTATTACAGTAAGTGCTATAAATAATCTTGGTAAGATAGCTCAAAAAGAACAGCTTCTTTTTTTTACGGTACAAGAAAGAAAAGCTAAAAAAGAAAAAAATTAATGCAATTACGTACCCATAAAGGCTTTACGCTTCTTGAACTCATGGTAGTGATATCTCTTACGGGAATTCTTTCTGTAGCGCTCTACTCTATTTTTAAAGAATCAAGCAAATCAGTAATCTCTATTAACAATAGAATAGATGGTGATGAAGCTCTTTTGTTGCTCTATAACCAACTTGATAAAGATATATCTGCTGCATGCATACCAGCTTTAGCTCTACAACAACTTGCAGAACTTGAAAATAAAGACAAAAATAAAAATACAGAACAGATAAAAACAGAACAAAAAGACGCTAAAAAAACTATAAAAAAAGTATTTTTTGGCAAAACAACCAATAACTTATTTACTACGCTTACGTTTATTAGTACGCACAGCCTTTCAAATTATAACGCTACAAAACCAAAGCTTGCTCGTGTTACGTATAAACTTATACCAGAAGATAATTTTTCTACAGAAAAACCTTCTTATACATTTTTAAGAGAAGAAGCTTCCGATCTTATAATGCAAGAAACTGATAAGCCTAAAAAATCTTATGAACTTATAGACAGAGTCAAAGATCTCAAAATATTTTTTATATCTTTAAAAGAAGATAGAAAAGCAAAAAAAGAAGAATCTCAAAAAACAGAGCCTAAAAAAGAATTTAGTACAGAAAAAAACTGGTCAAGCGATGATCTTGCGCCGAAGAATTATATATTTTTACCAGGATATGTACGTCTTGAAGGAGAGCGCTGGGATAAAAAATATAAAAACACGATACCGTTTGTTTTTGAATATAAGATTATAAGTACAAAATATTATATGCCAGAAGAGCAGCCAGATAAAAATAAAAACAATAAAGCACCAGCTCAGGGCAAAGAAGATTTATCCGCAAGAATTGAAGCTTATATGAATAAAAACGAAAAGAAACAATAGTACTTATGCCTACAAAAAAACCTGGCTTTATATTTATTCTCGCGCTTTCAATACTTGCTATGCTCACGATACTTATAACAAGCGTTTATACTAAAGTTGCTCTCTATGCGCCGTATACTTCTGCCCTTAAAAAAAGAGAGCAGGCAAAAATGCTCGCGCTTGGTGGTATAGAACATGCAATTGCACAGATTGAGCAGATACTAAATCCCTCAGAAAAAGATACAGGCGAAGCAAAAGATAAAAAACCAAAAAATCCCCTTGTAGATTTAGTTGAATTGCTTAATACTTGGCAAGATATTAGCTTAGAAGATTCTTCTGATCTTACATCTCCCTCTCTTTCTATATATATTAGTAGCGAACAAGGAAAAATAAATCTTTCTGCTCTTTATGATACAGAAAAAAAATTGTTTAATACGGACCAAGCTACCGGAGTTGATTATGGAAAAATGCTTTTAGAGTTGGGAGAATTGGGCAAAAAAATAGCAAAAGAGTTGCCAGATTTTCTTACCAAAAGAAGCTATGAACCGCAAGATATAACTGAATTTTTAAGCTTACCAGCTTTTAAAGAATTTGAGCATAAACTATGTATAGAAAAAGATGGCACTGAGCCATACCTTACTGACTTATTTACGCTCTCTTCTGGCAAAAAAACAATCAATCCATTATGTGCATCTGTATCGCTCCAAAAGGCTCTTGGGTTTTCTATAAATCTAAAAACAGATAAAGAATCTAAAGAAAAACTTAATAAAATTATTGAAAGCCTTGGAACTGATGGATCATTAGAAAAATCATGGGATCAAGGTCTTGATAAAATCTATCAAAAGCAATGGAAAGATATTCCCGAACAGATAAAAAAACTTTTTACTCTGGAATATGAGCCATTTTTATTTTCTGTGGTATCCTATGCTCGAGTTGGCTCTCTTACACAAAAAATATATGCACTTGTCAAACAAGAAACTCATGATAAAATAAAACGATTCGTTATAGAGCGAATCTATTGGATTTGAAAAAAAGGATAACGTCTTGAGCATTAAAACAGAAACTGGTGTAGGCATATTTATTTTAACTGCCACGACTATCTTTATTTATATGTCTTTCCAAATTGGCTCTCTGCGCTTTAATAAGCGTAGCTATAATCGTTACTATGCTTATTTTACCGACATTTCTGGTATTACAAAAAAAGCTGATTTAAAAATAGCTGGTGTTAAAGTTGGCTGGGTAGATTCTGCTACACTAGCAGAAGATAATCGTCGCGTAAAAGCAGTTCTCATGATATCAAGAGATTATAAACTTCACGCTGATGCACATGCTGTGGTAAGACAAGACGGTCTGCTTGGCGGGAAATATTTAGAAATAGTTCCTGGCGATCCATTATTACCGATCATATCTCCCGAAAGTATTCTCACAAAAGCAAGTAAAGAACAGGTTTCTGTTGATGAAATATTGCGACAATTTAAAACAGTAGCATCTAACGTAGAAGCTATATCGCAATCTTTTAGAGAATCTTTTGGCGGCGAAGATGGGCAACAAAGAATTAAGAATATGGTGGAAACTATAACATTTGCCATACAAAGAATTGCTTCTTTCTCTGAATCTGTAGATAGAATCGTAACATTAAACGAAGATCGTGTTTCTGGAATTATTTCTGATTTACATATAAGTATGCAAGAAATAAAATCTGCGATTCCAAGCCTTAAAGAAAATATAGAATATGCTACTGGTGTTTTTGGAAGAGACTTTGAAAAAATATCTCAATATATAGGCAACACCGCTGATTCATTTGGTTCTACTCTTTCAGAAATAAAAACATCTTTTGATCAATGCAGCAGCGTGATGCAAAAAATTAATCGCGGAGAAGGCCTTATCGGCAAACTGGTTACCGACGAAGATATGGCTCAAGATGTTCATACCACAGTAAAAGGCGTTAAAAATTATCTTAATAAAATTGATAATTTAGCACTTGTTATTGATGGCCACTTTGAAGGAATGCAACATCCAAACAAAGGCTTTGACCAACCTGATGGTAAAGGGGTTATCAATATGCGTATTTATCCTACAGAAGATTATTTCTATGTCCTTGGATTTACCGGCTCTATTAATGGGTATCCACGCAGAACAAAAACATTTAGAGACTGGTTTAATGACGAAGATCGTCCGTTACCGTATATTGGATCTATTCCTGGTGTGAGCGAAACGCCAAATACTGCTTGGCAGCCGTATTACTTTGCACCACGTGAAGATACCATTAGACTCTTTATGGATTCATGGCGCGTAAATCTTCAATTTGGAAAACTATATAACGACATAGGGTTACGAGTAGGTCTTTTTGAAGGAACAGCTGGTGGTGCTCTAGATCTTAATATTCCAACAAATTCTGATAGGCTTCGCTGGATTATGAGTTTTGAAGCATATGATTATCGTGGAAGAAA
>CAXNJL010000025.1:0-6461 GCA_964202625.1 Candidatus Babeliales bacterium
AAATAGCTTGGGTATATTCTGGAGTAGATCGCTCAAAATCAGTATCTTCTATACGAATAAGAAAAAGACCGTTGTTTTTACGGGCAAAAAGCCAGTTAAAAAGAGCTACTCTTAAACCTCCAATATGCAAGTTACCTGTTGGGGAAGGAGCAAAGCGAACACGAACTGACATAAGAAATTCTTTCTTAAATTATGATAAAAAGTGTTCTTTTTCGTAAGCTTTTTCAGCCCAAAAAGATTGATGGGTAATTGTTTGTAGTTTTGCCCAGATAGCTGATGCGGCTTGGCGATCGCCACGTATCCATGCAGTATAGCCTTTGTAGTAAATGGCCATATCATAAAAAGGGTTTTCTGTCTCTTGGTTTGCAAGTTTTTCAAGTAATGCCTCGCCCTCTTTTTTGACCGCTTCATGAGAAGAATCAAGCTTCATAAGGGCTAGTTTTGTTTGCAGGGCATAATAAAAAGGAGATTTTGCTGATATATAAGTAACTGATTTTTCTACTAAAGCTAGAGCATTTTCTGCTTTGTTTTCATGCAAAGAGGTATCTGCTAAGTAATTGAGAAAAAAGGGAGCTAGGGCAGAAGAGCCATATTTTTCATAACCAGCCTGAAAAGTTTTCTCTATCTCTTGCCATGCCTGAGCATTTTCATCAGAAGAAGAAGTGAGCTGTTGATATTCACGTACTGTTTGAGAAAAATATTTTTGAGCTTGAGATTCGGTTTTGTTTTTATGCCAAACATATCCTGCATAACCACCAGAAGCAAGCAAAGTTGCTAATAAAGCAAAACTACCAAAAAAAAGCAGATTTTCTTCTGTGATCATCTGCTTTAAATTTCTACGTATCATGATATTTCCTTTTTTTTAATACTCTACAAAAAAAACGGGCTGCATACATGTCGCCCGTTTTATACTTATTTACAAGCGTAATAACGTATTACTTAGCTTCAGAAGAAGTTTTAGCTTCTTGGTGAGCTGATGATTTTTTCATCATTGTGTCACGGACATCACTTCTTGCAATAGCGCGTTCATACTTGGTTACAAGAACTTTACGTCCTTTGTAATGGCCACAGTTTTCACATGCTTGATGAGAGATGATTGGGTGTTCACAATTAGAACACATATTGACAACTTTTGGAACAATATGTTTGTTCGCGCTACGCATATCTCTACGAGATTTCGAGACTTTCCGTTTCGGTACTGGCATGGGATGAATCTCCGTTAAAAACTAAGCTAATCTAGGCTAAATATTATTTTTATACTTATAAGTTTACAAAATATTATCAAAAAAGGCAAAATAATAGCTTTATATAATTTTAAAAAATATATGTTTGCCTACTTTAATAATCGTGCCACTTTTATAAACTATATGTATTTTAAAATCTGTATGTTTTATACCATCTATAGATAAAGCTCCTGATGCAATAAGCCGAGAAGCTTCGGAATTTGTTTTTGCAGCTTCTAATAATCTCAGTAAAACTATGGGTTCTATAGGGTTGTTTGTGCCTGCAGGTAAACTTATTTCTTGTGCGGCGGTATAATCTTTTTTATTAAAAAGTTTGGTAAATTGTGATTCGGCATAGTCAGCTTCAGGCTTTGACCAAAATCTTTCTATGACACCATAAGCCATAGCTTTTTTAAGGGCCATAGGATGCGCTTGTTCTTCTAGAATATTTTTTTGCATGATCTCAATTTCAGAACTGCTCTTATGTAAGAGTAATTGATAGTAACGCCACATAAGTTCATCGGAAATAGACATAAGTTTACCATATGCTTGGTCCGGGGCTTCAGTTATTCCTATATAATTACCATAAGATTTTGACATTTTTTGTACGCCATCAAGTCCTTCTAGAATAGGCATAGTCATAATGACTTGTGGATCTTGTTCAAAATGTTCTTGCAAATAGCGCCCCATAAGAACATTAAATGTTTGATCTGTGCCGCCAAGCTCTATATCGGCGCGTAATGCTACTGAATCATAGCCTTGTACGAGTGGATATAACAGTTCATGGAGACTTATATGTGAGTGATTTGCAATACGCAGGGCAAAATCTTCTCGTTCAATAATTTTTGCCAAGCTTACTTTTGCGCACAATTTTATCCATTCTCTGCTGGTAATCTTATCAAGCCATTCTGAGTTATAGCGAACTTCTATTTTTTTTGGATCTAGTATTTTGCTTACTTGGGATATATATGTTTGGGCATTTATGGCAATTTCTTCTGAAGTTAGAGCGGGGCGAGTTTTAGATCTGCCGGTAGGATCTCCAATAAGCGCCGTAAAATCGCCAATAAGTAAAATAATAGTATGACCAAAATCCTGAAATTGGCGTAATTTAGAAAGTACTACCGCGTGTCCAAGATGTAAGTCCGGTGCTGTTGGATCCATGCCAAATTTTATTCTCAGTGGCTTATGTTTACTTAATTTTTTTTCTAGTTCATTGTGCGGTAATACTTGTGCAGTACCAATCATTAATGATTCTAAGATGGTTTTAGGCATTATGCTTTTTTCGAATTAACAAATTTTTAAAGTTATTACTAAAAATTTAGTAATAAAAACTACGAGATTGAGGACAAACATGGTAATAGTATCACCAAAGAAAAGAAGTATACAAAATAAAACAATCATCTCTCGTATGATCGATCTGTCGTTATAGTTCCAGCTTGTTTCTGATCCATACATAAATCCTATACGTACTAATTTTATAGGGAGCTTAATTGCTGCAAGAATAATGTTAAAAAGAATTAATCGAGCTAAAAACATTCCACAAACTAACCCAAGGGATGAATAATGGGGAAAGAGTTGAGCAAAAGCATGAAGCGGAAGAAAATAACTCATAAACATTTCGCTTCCAAATTCTCCCTGGCATGCTATCGGGCCGATAAAATTATAGGTAAAAATAACCAAAGAGCTAAATGCCAAAGCGATATACATAAAAATTTCTGAAAGATACACAACTAATATTTTTAAGAATCTATATGAAGGTCCCAAATTATAAGGATTAACGGGAATATCTTTCCCCCATCCAAACCTAGAATTAAAAAGTACTATTAAAAACCCAAAAGGATCTATATGTGTAATAGGATTAAGTGAAAGAAGCCCAGAGCGCTCTGCTGTATCATCACCCATTTTTTTTGCTACCCAAGCTTCAATAAAGCCAGAAAGAGTTACCGAAAGCAGATAAGCGCCTGTGAGAATAATAGAGGTAAAAATATTTTCTACATTTATAATACTAAGCATGATTTTTGTTATTTCTTACAGGTTAAAGGGTAATCTTTATCTTAGGATAATTTTTTTTGATTAATAGATCAATTTTAGGTTTTTGTGTACTCTGCGTCTACAAGATACATGGATTATAAGCCCATTGCAATAAAGCCTGTCTTTGCCGCGGTCTGTGAAAAAGCGTATCGGCTTTTGTTTTCGGCTTTTTTTCTTCTGGTAGTCTTGCTAGGCTGTGAATTATTTGGGCCTTATGTCTTACAAATGCTCTCCAGCGCTTTATTTGTATTATATCTATGGCGGGCATTCTTCTTCCCAGCCAGTATCTGCAATACCATTGAAACCATCCCCGTATATCAGTGTCTCCAGGACCCGCAGGTATCCACCCTCGCTTTTGCCATTCTTGTAAGCTGAGTCTGGATTTTATCTTAAAAAAATTTATTGTCGGGTCTGCTTTTTGGGGCGATAATTTGGCTTGTGCATACCATTCTTTGGGAAATTCTTCTTGGCAATCGCACAGGTATTTCCCCTCAAATATGCCAAGTTTAAGCATTTCTTCTGGAGAGAGCTCTGGCTTAAATAATGGATCGAAATTATCTCCTGGCAATTCTGTTAACAGGTAAGAACTGCGCTGCATAGTATCTTGAACTTCTACCGTTTTGCCGGGCTTGTACCAACTAAGAGAATGTTTTGTCATAAAAACCCCTACCCCTTTTTGTAAAAAGATTAATTATAGTACCATAATACTATAGATATTTTTCTTTAATACACCAAGGGTTTTGCTATGATTAATAATCAAATAAGTAAAAGATTGTATATAATCATTTTTGTTACCTATAGTTTACGCTGTGCTGATGTTCTATACAATAAATCTTTAGAAGAAAACTTTAAGCCGTTTTGCCTTAACGTCTTACATATGCAAACTTCTGCAGAATGGGAAGATCTTATGGCCGATGTCAAAAAAGTATACCCAGCCAAGCCTCCTGCTGATGATTTTTATAAGCAATTACTATGTTCTTATAATAAAATGAAACCTCTTTCTTATCTTTATCGTCTTTATAGATCATTAAAGCTACAACAACCGCTTTTGGCAGAACAAGTTAAAACATTGCTTGGTTCTCATAAAAACATTAATGGTTATGTAGAAATTGGTGGGCCTTGTCGATATGCAGATTATATTAATCAGCACATTCCTCTTTTGGGGAAAAGATACGCTATTCATGATCATGCAAAAATGGGAGATTTTTTAGAAAATAAAATACTGAATATCGGCCGTGGGTTTGTTCCTTATGATACTTTTATTTCTTTAGCTGATTATGAGGCTATTAGTACAAAAGATATAGCAGATGAATCAGTAGATATGGTTGTTTGTTTTATAGGCCTTCACCATATTCCTGAAAACAAGTTGAAAGCTTTTATTGTATCAATCAATAGAATTTTGCGTCCAGGGGGTATGTTTTTATTGCGTGATCATGATGCTTTTAATGATGATATAGTTAAAATAGCTTCTGCCGCACACACTGTTTTTAATGCAATTACCGCTCAAAGTAGCAGTCAGGAAGAAGCTGAAGAATTAAGAAACTTTAAACCACTTTCTTCTTGGATCGAATTATTAGAAAATAATGGGTTTGATGTTGGCCCAGAGCGCCTTTTGCAGTACGGTGATCCTACGTTAAATACTTTGATAAAATGTATTAAACCGCTTTCTTCTCAAGATGCTTTTTTACATACATTGCATCTTGAAAAAGGTCATGCTCGAGCTGCTTTGCAAACTTTTTTAACAACCACGGAATGGTATAATGTTGATTGTTCACAGGCATATGCTGATTTTTTAGCCCATACACCTTGGTATGAATTTCCCTATTGGCAAAGTATCAAAACGTATTGGTACCTTTTTGGAGAGTCTTTTAAGCAAGCCAGATCTAAGAATAGTCTATATGATATTTTAGTTAAGAACGACTATTTTTCAATGAGCGTTTTTATAGGTGCATTTATGACAGCTGAATATGGGTTAAAAAGTCTTGTTGCGCTACCTGTTGGATCAATGGTTGGAGCATTTGATAGAACAATTAATATTGTAGTTAAAGATTTTCCTTTTGAACATCTAACTACATTACCTTCTCGGGTTATAGTTAAAGAAAAAAAAGATAATTTTATGGTATTAGAAGTGCCGCGATATGGCGATTTTCAAAAAACTATTGCTTTTTTGTCAAAAGAAGCAGGAACTATTATTGAAATTGGAGGTAATACAGTTATTCAGGTTAAAATTCGCATTAAGAATCAGCCCGGAGTTCCTTTTGATCGTTCCGCTTTAGATCCATTAATAAGGCCTTACGGCATAGATCTTTCATATACTTGGGAAGTTCCTACGGTTAATTATACCTATGCTTCTCTTATTGTTCCTGTTTCAAAAATTAAAAATCTCATTAAAGAAGCGCCATTTTATACTATAGAAATAGTTTACATTCATGATTTTTAATAATAATACACCAAGGTTTTGCTATGAATTTTTTATACTTTATTGTCTTACTTTTTTCTTTTCAAAATTTTTTAGAATCTATTCCTGTATCTGATTTTAGTAAGGTTTATCACGAGAATATAGATTCTGTTTGCTGGCCTAAAACTATTGCTGAACTTGCTTCTTTAGTAAAGAATGCAAGAAAACCTGTATCAATTGCTGGGGCTCAATATAGTATGGGAGGCCAGGTATGGTTTAAAGACGGGATCATGATACATATGGCGCATCTTTGCGCTATTACTGCTTTTAATCCAGAAGATAAAACAATTACTGTTCAAGCTGGAGCAGTTTGGCGTGATGTTCAGGCTTTTTTATTAAAACATAATCTTACTATTAAGGTCATGCAATCATATAATGATTTTTCTATAGGTGGGTCATTATCTGTAAATGTTCACGGAAGAGATCCTCATGGACAAATTATACATACTGTTAACTCTTTAAGAGTTATGCTTTCTGATGGATCTATAGTTACAGCAAGTAAAAAAGAAAACAGTGATCTTTTTAATGCTGTTATAGGCGGATACGGATCTTGTGGAATATGTATAGATGCTACTTTTAGTCTAGAAAATAACCATAAAATAGAATTAAAAAAAGAGACTCTTTCTATCGATGAATTTGCTGATTTTTATATAAAAAATATTAAAGATAATCCTAATATAAGCTTATTTAACGCAAATATATATGCCCCCTGTGATTTTGTTCAGGGCAATAAAATTGGTGAGCCAGTG
>CAXNJL010000026.1:0-6251 GCA_964202625.1 Candidatus Babeliales bacterium
CCTGTCAAAAGGGGGGGGGCTTTTGACGGGCAAGCAAAAAAAAGAGATTCTTAGATATATACTTACTCGTATTACTACTAAACACCAGGAATATACATGCTATCAATACTCTTAGGTATAAGCTTATTTTTTACCCAAAATAGCTTTGCTGCTTTTAAAACTCAACCAGATTATACCTATCTTGCTGGCCATGCTGGCGTAATAAGTCAGATAAAATCATATTTTTTACCCAAATTACCCGTAAAAACAAAAACTATCTGTGCTAGTCAAACTGATGCACAATGGCAAAATCCAGCAATAAAAAAAGAAATAGTATCCTGCTGGCCAGAACAGATTACCAGATTAAAGCCCCTTATAGATAGAATTCTTGAGCAAGAACGAGCTTTAGCGGATACCTATTATGTTTTTTATCATGCTCAGGAAGGTGATTTTAGAGTTGTGCAAGATATCACGAAAGCACTTATGGCCCGCATGAATCTGACAGGTTTTTCTGAATTTGCTTATCTAAGATCACCGAATATATGCTTTGATAAGCAACAGACCGTAGAAGATTTTATCGATGCAACAAGAAATAGATTTATTTTAAATAATGATGTGTGGAATGATCATGAATCGGACTTAAGAGAAAAACTTGTTTCTGTGAATATTTCACTTTTTGGCAATTATCAACATAAACATGCCGGAGAATGTACGTTTCAGTTCTTTTTAACGTCAAGTAATATTGCAAATTTTCCTAAAAAAAATCTGCTTAAATCTTTTTTTAAAGAGCATGATTTTGATACAAAATATATCTCAGATATACTCAATGCTTATGAAACTATTAGAACAACTGAAGGGAACTTACTGCAAGTTTTTGTACCGAAGAATAAAGTTGATGAATGCGCCTATTTATCAGAATGGCGCGGAACTCCTTATCGAAAAAAAGTTATACCTGATTGCTATGATGCTAGAAAACAACGACATACCAAAATATCACCGTTATTAGATGCTTATAAAAGAAATTCTGCTTTATTTGACTCAGGAGTCCAAGCGCGCTTACTCATTACTTCCAATACGTTCTTAAACCCCGATTCTGGCATAAAAATAGTTACCTATTCTTCTGCATCAGATAAAGCATTAAAAACATATCAAAACAGAATTGAAGAACTTGCTACAGAAATTATTGCAGAAAAAATAAACCGTAGCTCACAGAGCTCTCCGCTTAATACACTTGTAACAAAAATAAGATCATGAAAAAATTATTAGTACTTTTTTGTGCTTTTATAAGCAGCAATACTTTTACACATCTCTCCCAAACAGACGCCTATTTTTCGCTGCCGTTAACCTATCCTAGCCATTGGGTAGAAGCATATACAAAGTATCAACCACTTATGGATACTATTATCTATAAAGAACGCGAATTGGCTGAGAGCCATTATGTTTTTTATCATGGCCAACAGGGGATATATAGATTAGTGCAAGATATAACAACAGAACTTCTTAGATTAGATTCTTCTGATAGTTTTTCTGATTTTTGTTATATACGCTCACCAAACAATTTTTTTGCAGAAAAAATAGATCTTGAACAATTTATACAAGAAACAGAAGTTCGTTTTCCTTATGGATTATGGGATAATTATCAACCAGATCTTGCAAGACGATTACTTTCGGTAAATTTTTCTCTTTTCGCAAATCAGGATATCCCCGGATCAGCAACATTTGAATATTTTTTAAACTCAGAAAGCTGCACCGATTATTCTGTAGAACTATTACTGAAAGATTTTTTTAACGATCACGGCTTTAACGTAAAGTATATTCCAGAACTAGTAGAAACCTACAAGATAATAAAACAACCAGAAGGCAATCTTTTACAGATTTTTATCCCACAAGATCAGGTAGATACCTATGCTTATATTTGTCAGAGAAAAGGAACCCCGTATCGCACGCAAATACTTGCAGAATGCTATAATTGGGATAAAAATCGGCATATAGCTATTGCACCGCTCTTAAAAGCATATAAAAATAACCCTGAGACATGTACCAACATAATCAAATGGCAAGCTCGTCTTTTTATAACGAGCAACGGCCTGTTAAATCCGCACTCAGGAATAAAAATATATAGCTATTCTACCGCTCCAGAAAAAGCATTAAAAAACTATACATCAAAAATACAAGAACTTGCTAAAAAAATTATTGCCGAAAAAAAGAAGCTTTAGATTAAGTTTTATATAAAAAAGAGAATCGGTTCGTATAAAACTATACGAACCGATTCTCTTTTTTATGAGAATTTTATTTAATGAGTATAAGATTTCTTAACAGGCTTCCAGCGCTTAAGAAGCTCTTTGAATACAACTTGCTTCATAACCTCTTTAGAATAAACAACCGGCTTTGCCACTACTTTTTCTACCGTAGAAGCAACCGTTTCGCTATCACAAAAACTGTTATCAATCCTATCCAACGCAGGAACAAGTTGTCTTTGCATAGTTTGTCTTAAATCATCTTCATCTATAACTTCACTCACAAGTATTTCTAATAACGAAAAATAATCTACAACACTTTGTTGAAGTTCATCTTCTAATTCTCGCTCATTTGATACAGTTTTTTCAGAAACAAGATCAACTCCTGCATTAATAGATTTAGCAACCAAAGCTTTAAGCCCTTCTTGCTCATGCTCTACTAACCATTGCAACAGTTTAAGTAATCTAAAAGATATTACACACTGGCTATTTTCAAACTGATTATTCATACCGTTTCCCTCTGTTTTTAGAGAAATTATCAGATATTTCTTGTAACTTAGCTATTCTTTTATGAACTGGTGGATGCGTTGCAAAGATTGATGCTATAAAAAGCGATGCCGTTGCTTGGTGAGCAAAATCAGCATGTTCTTTACGAACATTTTGACACGCATCTATTTTTTGTAAAGCAGATGCAAGAGCCAAAGGATCCTTGCATGCATACGCACCGGTTTCATCTGCATGATATTCGCGAGATCGAGTTATTGCCAATTGCAGCAACATGCTTGCTAACGGCATAAAAAGCGCTATTGCGAGCGCAACAGCAAACGATTGCTTTTCTTCTTTTTTTGTAGAAAAAGAAGACCACCATAATTTGTGCTGAATCATATTCACTAGATATCCTATAGCAGTAGCAAGCGTTGCCGCTACCGTGCCGATAAGAATATCTCTATTTTTAATGTGCGATAATTCATGAGCTATAACTCCTCTTAATTCTTTTTCATCCAAGAGCGTTATAATCTCTTTTGTAAAAGCTACAGAAGCATGCGCAGGGCTGCGACCAGTTGCAAAAGCATTTGGCACAGGTAACTGTATGAGCCATAAACGCGGGATAGGAATTCTCATAGTACCAGAAAGTTCTTTTACCGCAGTATATACTGCACGATATTCTTGTGTATCTAATGGCTGAGCCCCATACATACGTAATACTATGGTATCTGAATAAAAATACATACCAAAATTCATAAGTACAGAGAAAATAAGAGCAACAAGTGCCCCTGTAGTTCCGCCTAAAAAAGATCCCAAAAAGAATAATAAACCACTCAGTGTGGCTAATAGAAAAGCAGTTTTTATACTGTTTTTAATCATCGTTGTCTCTTTTGCTCTTTAATCCCGCAAGCCTTATTTTGCTCTCTTTAAGAGCATGTATATGACTGCTGGTTTCTTCTTCTAATTCTTTTTGCGCATTTCTAAAGAGATCATTCATCTCTTTTTGCATTTTTTTAATCTGCTTTTGTAACTTTAAAATCATTTCTACGCCAGCTAGATTTATGCCCATTTTATGAGTAAGATGGATAATTTCTTCAAGCCGATTTACATCTTCTTCTGAAAACAAACGAGTGTTCCCATCAGATCGCTTTGGAGAGAGAAACCCTTCTTTTTCATATAATCGAATTGTTTGCTGATGAACAGAAAACATAGTAGATACAGCAGATATAGAAAAATACCCTTTATTTCGCTTCATAAGAATCAATGCACCATAAAAAATAACTAAAATTTCTTTTTTCTCAGTATATCATAGTTTTTTATGCAAAGATAACAGGGGTACCCCTTTTTCTCAGCTATACATTAAACTTTATATGAACGATATCCCCGTCTTGTACTATATAATCTTGCCCTTCTGTACGTATTTTACCTATATCTTTCAGTTTAGCTTCGCTCGGTTGCAAGAATATATCAGTACAATTGAAAATATCTGAGCAGATAAAACCTCTTTGCAGGTCAGAATGTATCTCTCCTGCAGCTTGTCTAATTGATACTCCTTTTTTAAGAGGCCAAGCATGAATTTCTTGGGGCCCACAGGTGAAAAAAGTAATAAGTCCAACAGAGTTATAACTTTTTTCTATAATAGTTTCAAGTCCAGAACGAGCAAGTCCCATCATAGATGCCATCTCTTGGGCTTCTTCTGGGGATAACTGCGCAAGCTCCGCTTCCAGCTTAGCACTTATAGGAATAACTTTATGTGCGCCAAAAGCTTCTACGAGCCTTTGATAATACTTATTCTTAAGGTACCCTTCGGCTTCTACTTCAGATTCACTAATATTAGCTATAATTAAAAAGTTTTTAGCAGAAATCAAATCTATCGTCTTAACAGGGCTTTGGGCAATAAGCTCTTGCATCTGGCTTATTTTTTGCTGATTAAGGGCTTTTTCTAGCTGTTCTAGCAGTTCAGATTCAGCCATAAGCTGTTTATATTCTAACGGCTTATTTTTAGCAACCTTGAGTAATTGTTCCATTTTTTGTTTACGCTTAGTTAAAGAATCTAAATCTTTAAGCATAAGCTCGGTAACAATAATTTCGTAATCAAGTAATGGATCAAGTTCTCTATTTTCATACGTAACAAGAGGATCTTCAAAACAGCGCAATACATGCAAAATAAGATCAACTTCTTTAATATGACCTAAAAACTGGTTTCCTAAGCCTTCGCCAGAAGCTGCTCCTTTTACCAAGCCTGCAATATCAACAAACTGAAACGTTGCAGGGATGGTTTTTTTGGAACCATATATTTTTTGTAATTTTGTTATTCGTTCATCAGGAACCAGCGTAATCGCCGTATGGGGCTCAATAGTGCAGAAAGGATAATTTTCAGCGGGAACTGAAGATTTCGTAAGTGCATTAAAAAGAGTTGATTTGCCGACATTGGGAAGCCCGACAAGGCCTGCTGCGAGTGCCATAATTGTTCGTCTTTTCTTTTTTTAAATTTTAATATTAAAAGTATTCTTCTATTCTACCATAGATTTTTTACTCTGTATAAAAAGCTATTGCAAAAAAAAAACAGACAAGATAACCTACTCCTAGAAATTAGAAAAAAAGTGATATATTACGTTAGAAAAAAAACTCATGTTTAAAAATATTCTATTCAGCTTATTATTACTTATACCGTATATACCGCTGCATCCAGTTTCGCTGGTTTATACTATGAAACTACAACGAATTTTCTCCATGAACTCATCAAACAGTAAAGATGAAAAATCTCTCAAAACATTTACTGCGCTCCCAATTTTATATTATAAAGATAAACACGTTGTTGACCCCGCTCTTTTTTTAGATATTTATGAAAAAAGAAAAGCGGAAGCCTGCATGCTCAGTGCTCGTTATGTAGCACCGTCTTTATCATGGATAGATGTAAGTACCGGAATAATTCATGAAAAAGCAACTTCTACCGGCACAGAAAAATTATATAAAAAAATTACGGGTCTGGATGACATTGTTATAAACGCAGGTATCACAAGAAAATATGGCAAGAAGTGTGAAATTGTCTATTATGGTTTAGCAGGATTTCCCGCTAAAAGAAAAGTAGGTATACAAGAAGATCAAGAAACATTTACCGGCACTCGGTTTTTTAGTGCGGGAATAGGAACAGAAGCTTCTTATATCCCATTACACAACGATATCCAAACAGTAACCTTTTTATTTAATACCCGCTTTATTCATTTTTTTGAGAGAAAATGGTACCCGATTTTACCTAAAAACTCAAAAATAGTACCGGGAAATATTACTGACCTACTGTGCGCTGCATTTTTTAGACATAAAAATAACATGATCGAATTGGGGTATAATCCCACTTTTTTTACCAATCATGGCAAGCAAGTAAACTCTAAGAATTATTATAGTGAAAACTTTAATCGTAACACTGTGTATCTTACTCTTGCAAAAGAACTAAGAAGCACGTGGGGTATCGGCTTTGCTAGAAGTTACGAGAAGCGTTATTCTAGCCATGCACAAAGTTATTGGGCCTACGTTAACCATTCGTTCTAG
>CAXNJL010000027.1:0-6101 GCA_964202625.1 Candidatus Babeliales bacterium
CTTATATAGCTTATAATTTGCGCTTCTTCTGGGCAAGCTTGTGCCAAGAGATGCGCTAACTGTTTTGTAATTTCTGTTCTACCCGATACGGCAGAAATAGAATCGAATGTTTGAACAACTTGACTAAAAAGCATAGCTGCCTTATTTCTGATTTATATAATAGGTATAAAGCTGTCTTGAATATAAAAAAGCAGAATAGCAAGAAACTAACATAGTAGCAACCGCACAGATAAGCCTAAACAACAAAAATGAGAACGTCTGTATATTAAGAATAACTACCGTTATATAGATAATTTGTAAAAAAGTTTTTACTTTTGCAGACCAAATCACCGGCAAGTTATAGCTTAAAGAAAGTGCTAATTCGCGTAATCCCATAACATAAAATTCTCTGCCAATTAAGATGATAGCGGTATAAAAACAAACTTTATGTAAAGCAACAAGAGCTATAAGAGAAGAAAATACTAAGAATTTATCTGCTAGTGGATCTAAAAAACTTCCTAAAAAAGACACTTGATTATAGGCACGCGCGTAATAACCATCAAGAAAATCGGTAAACCCGATAGCTAAAAAAATAAGAGCTAAAACTATATTGCCCAACATATACGTATCGCTCAAAAAACAATACAGCAATGCAGGAAAAACAAGAGGGGAAAAAGAAAGTCTAAAGACAGTAAGTTTAGTAGGGAAATTCATAACTGTTTTTTCTATAAAAAAAGAGAGTTGTTTTTTAGAAGAGAAGTGTGGTGGCGACGCAGGGACTCGAACCCCGGACCTACGGATTATGATTCCGCCGCTCTAACCGGCTGAGCTACGTCGCCTCACTTATCTATAAGTATATATTAAATTTTTATTTTTTGAAGTCCTAATGTATCTAAACTAAAATTAAATAATGATTTAAGTAACAAGAGACCGGTAATCAAGGTAGATATTATACCAATAATCATAGTTACAGCAAATCCTTTAATCGGTCCAGCACCAAACATATATAAAACTACAGCAACTAAAAAGTGGGTCATGTTTGCATCTAAGATAATAGTCATAGCTCCAGAAAAGCCAAGATCTACTGCTTTGCGCATAGAAACACCTAATGCAAGTTCTTCTTTAATACGTTCATAAATTAAAATTGATGCATCAATTGCCATACCAACGGTTAATACCATACCAGCAATACCAGGAAGCGTTAAGGTGCCGCCAAGAGCTGCGAGCATAAACAAAATAAGCAATAAGTTATAAATCAAGACAATAATAGCAAAAACGCCAGCGACTTTGTAAAAAAGAACACTAAATACAGTGAGTAATAAAAGACCAATAGCGCATGACATAAGTCCGTCATGAATTGCTGCTTTACCAAGAGATGGCCCGATAGTACGTTCTTCTTCAAATTTTACTGGAGCAACAAAAGCACCTGATTTGAGCATCACAGCTAATTCTTTTGCAGATTCCATAGTGGTAAAAGAACCACTAATAATAGCTTTGCCATTATCAATAACGACACTAATATTAGGAGCAGAAATAACTACACCATCAATAATAATAGCAGCTTGTCTGCCAACATGGTTTCTGGTAAGGTGTGCAAATTTTTCTGCGCCGTCTTTATTAAATTCAATACTTACGCCTAACTCTGTTCCCAGATGTCCTGCTTGATTGGTTACGGAAACATCTTTAAGAAGTCTTCCGGTAATTTCTGCATACAACGGAACCAGATAAAATTCTGAATTTTTTTTATTAGAAACTACAACCGTATTTTCTGGCAATACTCCACCAAAAGAATCCACGAGAGATTCGCGACTATGAAAACTTCTTGTATGAGAGTTTACATCGTCCTGAATTACTGGCTTTATTTCTAAAAGCGCGGCTTTACCAATACGAGCTTTAGCACGTTGAATATCTTGTTCTTGTGGAATTTCTACTACAATATGGCGATCGCCTTGAGCAGCAATAGTAATTTCAGCAACGCTGTACTCATCAAGACGTGTATGTAATACTTCTATATTGCTTGATAATGCTGTCTGCTTAATACGATCTTTAGTTAAAGAACTAAGGCTAAATTCTAGTTTATTTTCTACTAATTTGACTTGAACATCATGTTCTTCTTGTAAAAAAAGTTGTTCTGCTTGAGAAGCTTCTAAAACAGAAGGGAATACCAGAGTACCCTGGCCATCAGCATAACTTAAGGTTGGTTTTTTTTCTGTAGTAAGAGAAATTTTTTGCGAAAACGATTGCATAGTGGAAACTATTTCATTTTCAAATGCTTTATTTACATCTACTTCTAATGTAATGTAGGTGCCGCCAGCAAGATCTATACCAAATCGAATATACTGACGTAAGTTTATAAGAAAATAAACACCAACTATAGTGATTAAAAGCCATGCGAAAAGAGAAGAGAATATAAATTTACGGAAAGAAATAGTCATAAGATTTTTACCTATATGTATCTAAAATATACGGTTGATATATCTACTAAATATGGTGCGGAAGGAGAGACTCGAACTCTCATGGGTATTACCCCGCAGCCCCCTTAAAGCTGTGTGTCTGCCATTTCACCACTTCCGCTCACTGTAGTCAACCAATAATTTATCAGATTTATACAAGCTAATCAAATATAAGTTATTAATAGTATAGAGATATTTACTCTGCTCGTCTAGTCACAATCAACTATTTTGTGAAAAAACAGGTATTTTATTCGAAGATCAATAAAAAATCGGTGCTAGAATCTAGATAAAGAGTCCAACACCGATTATAGTTTTAAGAATAATCTAATAATAAAAGTACTAAAAATATATATTTCAGGAAAATAATCCTGTGATCAACCCATATATATAATAAAAAAAGCGAGCTATAAAGCGAAACGGAGCAAGAGCATAGTGTGCTATAGTTGCCCACCAACTTAGTGGCTCTGGAACAACTGGTGCAGCGGCTTGCTCTACTGCTTCTTTCGGTTCTTCTTTTTTGGGAAGAATATTTTTTTCTCGCAACTCATGTAACGTAGTAGCTACTTTTGTCATTTGGCTCTGCATTGTTTCTGCCGTAGCTTCTACAAATTGCTTCAGCTTGCCACCCAAATAACCGGTATCAAGTTGTTCTATAGTTTCTACATAACTTTCTATCTGGTCATATAAATATTGAGCACGCTCATGATCAAGTATCGTATCTATTTCTAAAATATTTTTCCAAGCTTTATCGATATATTCATCAGCAGTTACGAGTATATCCATAGATTTTTTTACTGCCGCATCTATATTCTTATTAGCCTGTGGAATTAGTTCTATGTTCTTAAGAAAAAGCTCTAATTCTTGATACTGTGCAGTTAATTCTATAAACAAATTCCGCTCATCAGCCGCATCGCTCTTCTTTCTTTCTGTATCAATAGACTCTAGAGTTTTGATCACAAGAGCTATCAGCTCATCAGGCTGCATAGCAAGTTCTTTAAAGAACGTA
Source organism: Candidatus Babeliales bacterium (assembly GCA_964202625.1). Taxonomy (GTDB): domain Bacteria; phylum Babelota; class Babeliae; order Babelales; family Babelaceae; genus CAXNJL01. Next base: position 3,439 of record CAXNJL010000027.1, read on the forward strand.
TCAAATACGGTAGTTAAAGAAATACGAGCATCAATAAAATAGTTCTGAGTTTGTTTAAGACCCGTAACAGATTTTTGCAATTTCTCATACAGAACTCGCGACTTTGTTGCTATTTCTTTTTTAAGAAACCAGTTACCCCCAGACAAATCATTCGTAGTATCAAGATAATATTCCTGTGATTCTTGCGCTGCACTCGTAAAACAAATCAATAAAAAATAGATACGTAATAGCATAATAACTTCTTCAAGAAAAAATATTAAATAGTTTTTGCAAGCTCTACTAATTCAGCCATTAAAGCGAGAGAAAGCTCTTCTGCTTCTGGGCAGGTATATGACCATTTCACACCCGAATCAATACGAGTAAGCGGTGAACGATCACACTTGATATCAATAATATCAATACGAACAATATTCATCAGTGGATGTACATATGAAGGAGCTCTTACCACACCAGCTCTTCCTAGAATACTATAAGCACAGTTGTTTTCATCAAGAAAGCTGAGCATTACTTTCTTCTGCCATACCATATTATGATATCCAGTACGCTCTTTATGAATAGACATTAAGAGGCTTTCTTGCCCTTTAGGATAGATAGATTGAATGGGAGTGGTATGCGGCAAACCTTTTTCTGAAAAAGTTGCTAAAATCGCTACAGTTTTACCATTTTTAATAATAGCTAATAAATCTTCTGGTAATTTTATACCTACATGTTTTGACATGAAAAATCCTTTTATAAAGAGTCTATAGAGATAATTGTACAGTTATTTCACTTGCTAAGGCAAGTCCTTTTGACGTAAGAGCAGCGCGAAATCCATCATATGTAAGAAATTTCTCATATGAAAGAAGTTCAATCTGCTGCATAAACTTTAATTGCTTATCAACAGATAAGAGCCCGATAAGCTCATGTACATCAACCCCTTTTGCTTGACGGACCCCAAGCATAAGCTTTTCTAGCCATACCTGATCATCTGTTAATAATTCACTCATTACCGTTACATTTTTACCCAAAGTAATACCTTCTAAATATTCCAAGAGACGTTTATCATTTTGCAGACGAGATTTTCCATCAAAAGATGCTGCCCCCATACCAAATCCTTTATACGCAGAACGATTCCAGTAAACACTATTATGCTTTGATTCATAACCAGGTTTAGCAAAATTAGAAACTTCATACTGCACAAAGCCATGCTCTTTAAGAAATGCTACAGACCAATTATAAAGATCAACCAAGGTATCATCTGGCAATAATTTTATTTTCTTCTGCTTTACTCCATAATAAAGGGGCGTTTCTTCGTGAACCGTTAAAAAATACAAAGAAATATGGGTTAATGGCCAACGCATAAGCTCAGCAAGGTCCATTTTCCACCGCTCCTTAGTTACTTCAGGCAAACCAATAATAAGATCTACTGAAAGATTATCAAAAAGGTGCTGTGCTTGCTTGAGTAAGTTTATGACATCTTCTGCAGACTGATGGCGATTTAACTTTTTTAATACTGCATCATCCAGACTCTGCACACCGATACTTAAACGATTTATACCTGCTTTTTTCCACGTCTCTAATTTCTCCTGGTCTACGGTCCCAGGATTCACTTCAATAGTGATTTCAGAATCAGGAGTAAAAGTGAATATATCTTTTAGTATAGCAAACGTGTCAAGTAGTAAAACAGGGGGGTAGGTACTTGGCGTGCCTCCACCCATAAAAAGAGTTTTTATAGGTTTTTTAACCAGACGAGTTTTGCCGTAATCAATAATTTCCTTTTGTAACGCACTATGATACTGCTCCATAAAATGATCATGACCAGCAAGTGCGACAAAAGGACAAAAGTTACATCGATACGGACAAAAAGGCCAGTGAATATATAATGATTCTACTGACGCAGAGGGATCAAATAACACTTTTATCTTCTTCTTTTATTGTTTTAGTCATTTCTAAGATTTCTCGAGCTCGCTGCTTATCTTGCTCCATATGAAAAAGCAATCCCTCATGATGAGCAAACTTAACCATAAATGCATGATGCGTAATTTCGTGCATATTTTTTAGAATATCTTGAGGTATATTCTTCTTCTTAAGTAACGCCAACAATTCTTGATCAGTATTACCCTCGTTAAGAGAATAGTGTTCTTGCAAATAACGTTTAAGCATATTGGTCAATATAGTATAAAACTTCTTATGATCTTCTTGTGTGCTTAATTCTAATTGGTCAAGAAGTGTAAGTTCTTGTTGCGCATAATCCCACGGTCCAATAGTTTTTTGAGACAATGACCCTTTTGTTTGTTTTAACCAAAAGAAAAGAACTGCTGCTATAAAAAAAGCAATTACGAGGGCCAAAAATAACGGCCATTGAGCATACCATGCGGGCTGTTCTATAATGCTATAAGCATCATACATTTCTTGTGTTTCTAACATAGTAAACCTTACTGTAAAAGTATATTAATACATCATCTGATGTTTAAAAAAAAGAACAAGATCATCTATGCTATTTTTTTGCATAGAAAGATTTAAAAGAGACATATTACATTGTTTTAACCGCGAATGTTCTTCTTTGGATAACATAGGTAATTTTTTATTACTATCTGTAGTAGAAACCGTTAGTCTTTCACCGGTTTCTGGATCTTCAAGATCTAGGACTACTCCTTCTGGCAATTCGATTTCTCTCTCATCGC
>CAXNJL010000028.1:0-6054 GCA_964202625.1 Candidatus Babeliales bacterium
AGCTGCTTAAGAGATTCTTGAATAGCTTCTAAAGAACTTCTATTAAACGTACAGGTAATTTTTTTAGCTGTTCTTTCTAGTGTATACTTAGTGTCTTTTTCTTTCATAAAAATAATAAACGTGTCCAGATATGGTCCTTTGTGATAAAATAATTGAGTAAAAGTCACGCTCTTTAAAGAGCAGGAAAAAATAGTTAAAAACAAGAGTATATACTTAGTTTTTTTCATCTAATTTTTCTTTCGATCTATAAGGTTCTGCTCTATAAGCAAGGCGATGAGAACGTTCCCACGCAGGTAAAAAATCTACTAACTGGTATTCTTTTAGAGTCTCATAATGTTCTAGTACGGCAGGATCATGGCAGATAACAGATTTTGTTTTTGCATTATAACCAATAACAATAAGAAGATGGCCTCCTGGATATGATTGCGGAGCTCCTTTGATTGCGCCACGAACGCTTACTACAACAGGTATATTTCTTTTTAATAATCCATAAAGTTTAGCAAATGATGCTAAGCGTGTGACATAAAAAAAAGCTTTTTTGTCGCTTGCTTCAAAAGCATAAGCTACATTAAAAAGCCAATTGCCATAAATTTTAAGAGTCTGATCGTAGACACTATTTGCAAAATCTATGGGACTTAATTCTTCTTGTTTTATATAGCTTGTTAACATGCATAAAGACGTAGGAGAGCAAATAGTTAGGGCGTCTTCATGATCAACTTTTTTTTGAGATATGCCTTTTACACCACGTATAACGGTTGATGGATAATCTTGATAATAATCTTGTGGATGCTCTGTTTTGAACAGTTCTTTATTATGAGTTGCTGCAAATAAATATGCTAGCTGATGAAGTTTTGCTTTATTGTGAACCGTTATTCTTATTCTAAAAGCATCGGCTAATTTTCCAGCAGTTGTTTCTAGTCTGACATGACTGTAAGCTGAACCATCTGTATGAGCAGAAAAAAAAGATTTTTGTATGCCGCAACCCCAGTGGATCATTTCATGCCATGGATGCCATTTTTTTGTTTGTGCATCGCGTACTTGCCCTTCAAACTTAATATATCCAGAGCGCGGACGTATGCCGTTCCAAGAAAAAATAAGCTGAGTAAAAGACTTTGTATCTTTTTGTTCCCATATATAGCTTGTATCTTTTTTCCCTATAAGATCTGTAATGTTTTTTTTATACGTATTTGTCCAGCTGTAACTTATAGAATATGAAAAAAAGAGTGTAAAAAATAGCCACATTTTTCCCCTTTATTATCTTTAATATATATATTAAGAGAGCCTAGCATAGACTCTTATAAAATCTCAATTAAAATGTTAGGTAAAATATTTATAGACAAAAGAAGTTTTTCTTGCACATGCTATATTTTGTAAAAGAATCTAACATAAAGAGTGATATGAAAAATATAAAAGTACTGGTTTATATACGTATAGCATTTGTTTTTTCTGCTGAAATAATAAGTTTTTCTGAAAAAAAGGGAGTGGTAATAGTTCCCGTGGCAGATATGGTAAGTACGCCTTTATTGTATAATGATCTTCCTTATGCTTGTATCGAAAACGATAAGCAAATAAGTTGTTCACGAGTTCATCAGTTGCTCTTTAATGATAGAGTTACTATTTTAAAAGAAGAATCTTCTGGTTTTTTAATTTTAACAAAACATGTTTTTTCTTTTAATGGCAATAAACGTATAGCTCAAACCTGTTGGATAGATAAAAAAAATATAGCTCTTTTTGAAGATCTTACTACAAAAAAATTACATCAATCACATTTTCCTCCTGAACGAATAGATAAAATAATAAGAAACAGAACAGTTCTTACCCTTAAAAAACCATTTTTTGAACAAAAAACAGGGCTAACGTTTTCTGTAGGCACACAATTTGTTATTCTTAAAAAACAGAAAGAGCAGTGCTTAGTAACAATTTTTGATCCCAAAAAATACACATTTATTTCTCAGTTCATACCAAAAAAGTATTACTGGGAAAGTGTTCATGGTAATCAAGAAAAGCAAAATCAATATGTAGATCTTATTCGTGAGTGGATTAGTTCTTCCGATGGCTATATACCGTATGTCTGGGGCGGAACAAGCTTTACTTCTCTCGTGAGTGAAAATAGCTTGAGATTAGAAAATTTTTGCTATACAAGATCAGCTCTTGCGGGAACTATTAAAACAGGGTTTGATTGTTCCAGTTTAATTTTACGCGCAGCACAAATATGCAGCATTCCCTATTTTTTTAAAAATACAACGACACTTGCTTATTATCTTAGACCGTTAGCTCTTGGAGAAAAAGCTCAAAAAGGTGATCTTGTTTTTTTCCCTGGACACGTACAAATTATAAGTGACATAGAAAAAAATCTTATTATTGAAGCTGCTGGGTATAAAAGTGGCTATGGCAGAGTTCACGAAAAGAAAATAAGAGAGATCTTTCAGGATAAAACCACTATAGACTCTTTGGTAGCAGCGTATCATGCAAAAGAGAAATTATCTCGCCTGAATAGAGACGGCACCGTAGAAATGGTACCGTATTGTAAAATTTTAAGCTTTTCTAGCGTATGGAGTGCTTGAATTTTGACTAATTGTATCTAATATCTATGAAATTGTTGACAACAAAACCATTTATAGATAAATTATAGTATATATGTGAGCCGCTAGCTCAGTCGGTAGAGCAACAGCCTTTTAAGCTGTGGGTCGTTGGTTCGATTCCAACGCGGCTCACCAGTCATTCCCTTCACGAATGCCTGGCAGGCCTTTTCTTAAGACAAAAGAAACGCATATAATAATTTTTTGATAGTAGTACGTCCCCATCGTCTAGCCCGGTCCAGGACACCGCCCTTTCACGGCGGTAACAGGGGTTCGAATCCCCTTGGGGACGCCAGTCATTCGTTTCACGAATGCCTGGCGGGCCAGTTTCTTTCACTCTTTTCTTATATCTTATTTTCACCTATTCTCTTATCATACATCCATGTTTTACGTTTATTATCTCAGATCACAATTATTTCCAGATAAAACGTATATTGGCTTTAGCTCTAATCTAAAGCAGAGATTGCTCGATCATAATGCAGATAAATCTATTTATACAAAACAGTTCAGACCTTGGATTCTCGCAGGTTTTCTTGGCTTTGACCATGAATCTAAAGCTTTAAAATTTGAAAAATATTTAAAATCAAGCGCCGGAAGAATATTTTTAAAACGCTACTTTAATGACATATATTCTACCGCGAAGTGAGTAAGAGAACGGTGAATAAAAGACCAACCTTTACTGAATTTAAAAAAGAAGCGCTGCTCGACCCAGAAGTTAAAGCTGCATATGACTTAAGATATGCAGATGTTTTGGTATAGCAATGTATTTGCTCATTAAAAATTGGTAACATTAATAGAAATTATATGGTTGTCTACTCATACCGAGAAAGGTTGCTAATGTTAAATATCTATGTAGACGCTGATGCTTGTCCGGTAAAGGAAGAAATTTGTCGGGTTGCTACGCGGCATAACCTCCAGGTTTACTTAGTAAGCAATAGTCGTCTTAATATGATAGTCAATAAAAACGTGCATAAAATACAGGTTAAGTCTGATTTAGATGCTGCAGATAATTGGATTGAAGAACATATAGAACCTGGTGATATTGTGATTACACTCGATATATTATTGGCAGAGCGGTGCCTGAAAAAGTGTGTAAATACCCTGAGTCCAACGGGTAGAATTTTTAATAAGGATACTATAGGTGTTGCAAAAGCAATGCGTGATTTACGTGCTCATTTACGTGAAATAGGCGTAGCTTCAAGTCATAACGCCTCTTTTTGCAAGCAGGATCGCTCTCGTTTTTTACAGTCATTAGAAGAGATGATTCAGACAATAAAAAAAAGCAATGCTTCAAAGTATTAAGATTCTGCTCATCAACAAACAAAACATCAACATACAACATGCCCCAATGATAGAAGTTTGTATTAATGCCAGCGATAATCGTTCCGGCATCTTTAATCACATAGTTTTTGTGAATTTGAGTTCGCTCTTGTAGCAGCCCTTGGATCTTGTCGAACTCAAAGAGTTTATTTTCAATTACTTCAGCGTCTTGTTGTGATGTACCAAATAATAATAACAAACCCTAAAGCCACCGATCTTTCCACCGGTTCGCTATACAGTTAAGGTCGAAATAGTTTTTTATTATGTTAAACTTTATAGAAGTATAAAGATTCTACTATCAAAATTTTTAAGGGTTACCATGAATAATAATAGTATAATAATGGAAGATAGTTTTGATGTTATGGGTATTACTTTACGTACTACCAACAAAGAGGCTATTGAAGTGGGAGCTATTGCGTAATTATGGCAAAAGTTTTTTACTGAATCTATTTTTTCTGATATTAAAAATAAAGTTGATAACAACATAATTGCTTTGTACTATGATTTCGAAAATGGCAAAGAAGGGGAATATAACCTATTAATTGGTGCACGAGTTTCTTCTATAACAGAAGTTCCTGTAGGGTTAACAGTACAACACGTCCCTGCTCAAAAAAGAACTGTTTTTGTCTCAGAAACCTGATCAATAGATCATATAGTTTTTGATCTTTGGCAAAAGATATGGGTCCTTGAAGATCAAAATAAACTTGAGCGCACTTATATTGCTGATTATGAACTCTATGATACCCGAAGTCAAAATCCTCAAGAAGCCCAAATTGAGATTCATATAGGTAGTAAGTAACGTGAACAATGAAAGATTTGTGCCGGCTGATTTACTGATAGCCGAAAAACTTCTTTATGAACCCCAAGGATTATTCTTGGCCGGAATAACTCAAGAGAAAGAAAGCCATGATTATGATGCATGCACTTTTCTTTTGAATAATAAAAATGTTCTATTCCGTTCGGCAAAAATAACGCCTACAAAAAATGGTCAATTTGTGACTTTGTGGAAGATAATTGGTGATAGCGTTATCATGCCCTATGATTCGGCAGACTCAATAGATCTTTGTATCATAAGTGTTCGTAAAGAAGAGCGATTAGGTCAGTTTATTTTCCCCAAGGAGATACTTGTAGATAAAGGTTATATATCACAAGATAAAAAAGGTGGTAAGCGGGCCATGCGAGTCTACCCATCCTGGGATAATCCAGAAAGCAAGCAAGCAGAGAAGACTCAAAAATGGCAGCTCAAATATTTTAAAATAATTATATAGCTTAAGTTATATTTTTATATAAACAAAAATGCATGCAAAAAAATCAAGTTCTTTTGCATGCATCAAGCTTTTGGCTCAGCGCAAAATTACACTCTTTAATCTCAAGCTGAGGATATTCTGCTATGTGGCGCGCAAGGCCAAGTTCATCAAACAAACAGACATCATGTACAACAGACGCTACATAAACGGTATGGTTGTGTTGAATCTGTTTTTTTTATTCTCATAGCTCTTTTTATTTCTTATTTTCTGAGCAAAACAAAACCTAGATATTCTGTTTATTTTAAATTACTCTATCAATAAGTTCTTTAATACTATTTATTCAGAGGGTACCATGAAGTTAATCTATTGTTCACTTTTTCTTTTATCAATTTTTTCAGCCCATGGCATGTTTGAAGGAATTTATATGGATAATGCAAATTTAAAAAAGGGTAAATGTGCTCAAGTTAGTTTCAAGAGAACATCTCTTGTTAACGTTAATTTTTCAGAAGCTGATTTAAGAGCAACTGATTTTGAAGATGCTAATTTAACAAACGCTAATTTTTTTCGAGCTGAAATTAATATACTGCCGCTTGTTGGGCAAGATGGAAAAGTTTTTCCAAGAACAAATTTCCGTAATGCTTGTATAAAAAATATAAAAACTGACGGACTTTCTTTAGAAGTAATTGCTTTTATAAAATCTCAGGCAAGAGAATAATTACTGAAAAATAGATTGTAAGAAAGATAGAGATGGTATGAAAAAAAAAATAATTTGTTTTTTATCTATAATTGGATGCTCAGTTCAAGCAGCAGCAAGTAAAGAAGAAATTTCTTCTTTTAAAAAAGAACTTAAAATCATGCTCAAAACAGCTGATAGCAAAGGGCTTGGAAAAACATTAGACCAGTTTTAT
>CAXNJL010000029.1:0-6049 GCA_964202625.1 Candidatus Babeliales bacterium
GCCGAATCTATCAACAAATGTTTGATTATCTTTAGGTAAACTAGATTTTGGTTCTATAAAAAAATCAGGTGCTATGCCCTTTGATTGAATTGAGCTATTATCTGCTAGATAATAGAGGCTTGTGGTAAGTTTTAAGGCAGAAGTTCTACTAAGCGGGATTACTTCTTGTACAGAGCCTTTACCAAACGTTTGATCTCCTATAATAAATACAGCAGGACCATGAGGTCCAAAAAAACTGTGCTTTTGAGCATAAATACGCAATGCACCAGCAAAAATTTCTGCTGCAGAGGCAGTAAAATTATTCACCAAAAGAACAATCGGAACAGAACCTATTTTGCCAAGAGGCTCTTTATCTGTTTTACAGGTTTCTACTATTTTGCCAGATCTATCTTTTGTGGAAACTACTAATGATTTCTTGGGAATAAAAAGGCTTAAGCAATCAAGCGCGCTATCCAAAAGGCCGCCGCCGTTATTACGCAAATCGATAATAATGCCTTTGGGTTTTTTGGAGATAATTTTTTCTAAATTGTACTTAAGATCAGCATAAAGCGGTTCGTTAAAATTGGTGAAACTCATATAATAGGTATTACTTTCTGGCAAAAAAGAGCTGCTTAATGGTTCTTCTTTAATAATATCACGCGTTAACTCATATTCTTTAAGTATTGTATTACGCAAAACAGAAAGTTTTACGTTAGTACCCAATACTCCCTTGAGGGTCTGAGCAATAGTCTGCATATTCATAGCTTCTACCAGATTAGTATCTATAGCTATAATTTTATCTCCAGCTTCTAAACCAGCTTTGTCTGCGGGTCCATCATATACCACTTCTATTATTTCTATACAATCACTCGCAGGCTCTTTTTGAGTAATTACTACTCCTATTCCGCAGAGCTCTCCCTGTGCAGAATCAAGCATTTCTGAAAAATCTTTTTCATGTAAAAAAGAAGAATGGGGATCGCAAGAAACAAAAGCATCAAGCGCTTTTATCATAGCTTCTTGCGGCACAACAGGAAGATAATATTTTTTATTCATAATTTCAAAAACTTCTGTAAATAATTTTGACCAGCTAGCAAATTGAAGCTCTGAACTAGCTTCTGCTTGTTCTAGCAGAAAACGATTGGGTATGTTTTTATTTTTTTTATAGCGAGAAGATCGATTAGATTGCGTAAAAATAGTGTATGGCACAGAAAATAATAATAAAAAAATAATCTTATGTTTCATGTTTCTATGCTTTTGTTATGAGTTATTTTATACTACTTCTATAGTGACAGTCTATAAAATACTACTATTTAAAATAAAGCTTTTTATGAATATCGTAAGATTTGTTGTTCGCTCTTTGTTTATTATAGAAATGGGATCACTCTTTTTATATTCTTTATTGGGTTCTTCTGGCATTTCTGCCCTGAGAGATGCTCAAAAAGCAAATAACAAGCTGAAACAAGAACTTGTAGTTGTTCATGATCAGCTTGTTACTTTAGTAAACTATAAAAAAGATTGGGATACGTATCCGTTTTATAAAGAGCAGTTTATCAGAGAAGAACTGCAAATGGCAAAAAAGGGCGAAGAGCTTTATTATATCTCTTGAGAAATTAAGAGATATTCGTGGTTGATCTGTTTTTTTGATAAACTATAAAAAAGATTAAAAATAAGATAGTATCGATTTTTATCTTAGAAAATATTAAAAATATATAAGAAAGTTTTTCATGTACACATTGCCAGAACTTCCCTACTCATATAATTCACTTGAGCCGCACATTGATGCACTTACCATGGAAATACACCACACTAAGCATCATCAAGCATATGTAGATAATCTTAATAAAGCACTTATGGATTATCCTGAATTGCAAATAAAAGAACTGCATGAGCTTCTTATGAATTTAGAAGATATACCTGAAGGAATTCGTACTGCTGTACGCAATAATGGTGGTGGGCATTTAAATCATTCTATGTTCTGGTTGCTTATGTCTCCTGATGGTGGCGGGCTTCCTGTTGGCACAATAGCACAGGCTATAACCAAATTCTTTAATAGTTTTCAAGATTTCAAAGCAGCATTTGCTACTGCAGCAAAAACAAATTTTGGCAGTGGATGGACCTGGCTTTGTGTAAATAAAGATGGCGAACTCGTTATTGTTTCTACTCCAAATCAAGATAATCCTATTACGCAAGATCTATTCCCTGTGCTTGGTCTTGATACCTGGGAACATGCTTATTATTTACACTATCAAAATAAACGCGCAGATTATATTGATGCATGGTGGAATCTGGTTAACTGGGAACAAGTAGAAGAAAATTATATAACTATTATGGAATAACCTATGTCATTTATACATAACCCTTTAGAGCATCAACTCAGCGATGAAGATGCTGCTCGTTTAGCAAAAATAGAAAAATTAGAACAAGCTGGCAGAAACCCATGGCCTGCCATGAAGCCAGTAACAAATACTTGCTTAGAAGCAAAAAATGCTTTTAGCGAAACTAATACAGAAGTCTATGCACTAGCTGGACGCCTTATGACTATGCGCTTACATGGTAAATCAGCTTTTGCCAACCTACAAGATAGATCTGGTAAGTTGCAAGTTTATTTTAAGCAAGAAACTATCGGTGAACAAGCTTTTAAAGAGCTCAATGAGCTTATAGATCTTGGCGATATTGTATGGTGTACCGGTACTCTGTTTAAAACAAAAACAGGAGAAATTTCTCTTGCTGTTACAGAGTGGCAGATATTAAGTAAATGTATTCATGCATTACCAGAAAAATTTCATGGTCTTACAGATATCGAAACGAAATATCGCCAACGCTATTTAGATCTTATGACCAATCATGAAACAAAAGAGCGTTTTATTAAAAGAAGTCAGATCGTAAGTTCTATTCGCAACTATCTTGATTCGCATGATTTTCTGGAAGTAGAAACACCAATGCTTCATCCAATTCCTGGCGGAGCTGCAGCGCGACCTTTTATTACGCATCACAATACGCTTGCTACTGATTTTTACCTGCGCATAGCACCAGAACTCTATTTAAAAAGATTAGTAGTCGGTGGCCTAGAGCGCGTCTATGAAATTAACCGTAATTTTAGAAATGAAGGTGTTTCTACTCGTCATAATCCTGAATTTACGATGGTTGAATTTTATATGGCGCATCAAGAATATGGCTATATTATGGGATTTGTAGAAGATATTATTCGTACCGTTATTCTTAAAACAAACAGTTCGCTCCAGGTTCCGTACCAAGATTATACGCTTGATTTTGAAAAACCGTTTAAAAGACTTACGGTAAAAGAAGCTATTATGGAATATGGCTCTCTTACAGAAGCTCAAATTTCAGCAGAACAAATCGATGGATTATTACGTACTTTAAACGTTAAAGTAGAAAATAAAGCAGCGTCATACGGACAAAAATTATTTGTATTATTTGAAGACGTTGCAGAACATAAACTTATTCAGCCTACCTTTATTATTGGGTATCCTATAGAAACATCGCCACTTTCTAAACGCGATGCTCAAAATCCAGAATTTGCAGCTCGTTTTGAATTATTTATGGCTGGAATGGAATTAAGTAATGGTTTTAATGAGTTAAATGATCCCTTTGACCAAGCTGAACGGTTTAAAGATCAGGCTAAAGCTCATGCTGATGGCGATAGCGAAGCTATGCACTATGACGCAGAATATGTTACTGCTCTTGAATATGGCTTACCACCAACGGTTGGTGTAGGGATTGGTATTGATAGACTCGTTATGATCGCTACTAATACGCCATCTATTAAAGAAGTTATTTTATTCCCAGCTCTTAAAAAGAAATAATAAAAGTTTAAAGATACAAACGGCTCATAAGAAACTATTTCTTATGAGCCGTTTCTTGCTTATTTCAGTTCTTATTTAAAATTTCTAGATAAAGCAATTCTGTCATACGCTGCTGATAGTTTTTTAAATTCTTCCGCATCTCCACCTTTATCAGGATGATGTTTTAGGGAAAGTTTTCTAAACGCAGTTCTTATTTCGCCATCAGTTGCTGTTTCTTTGATTCCGAGAATAGTATAATCATTTTCTTTACGAGAACTATCTCTTGCTGCTTGAGCTTTGCTCGTAGCTTCTTGTGCTCTTCTTTTTTTAATCAGTTCATAAGCTGCTTTGACAAAAGCGTTTTTACTTTTAGCAGACTGTGTAAGCGCAAAAGAACTGGTCTTCTTGTTTAATGCTTTTTCTAAATCTCCATCAGTAGCATTTGCTGTAAGCCCTAAAGTATTATAAGCATCCTGAAGTTCTTGTTTTTCATATCCAGAGAGATTAAATTCTGAAATATAGCTACTGTCGCTTAAGAGGGGCGAAGCAGTTATAAAAAGTAAACATACAACCAATTTATTAATATTATTCATAAAAAATTCCCAATTTTTGATTATTCATAAGACCATATTTTCTTTATAAGTATGAAAAAGAAGTAGTATAAAAAGCAATATATTGCATAAAATAGAAGAGTATTTACTTATTACCTTTGTTTTCAATCATAGTAGTTTGCAAAAGTGAGTGAGGAATAATAATGCGGCTACTTGTTGTTGTGCGCAAAATAGTATAATAAAGCAGTATCTCTTCAACTTTTCCTTCAGCGCCTTCTATTTTTATAGTATCACCAATCACAAAAGGTCGAGCTGTTTGCAGAAAAAAACCACTTATTATATTTAATAAAAGCTGCTGAGCAATAAAACCAATTGCGGTAACTATAATTCCAGAACTGGCAAGCAGCGAAAAGGCTACATTTTGAAAGGCTGGAATAGTACTGAGAATAAGAATGGTTCCAACCAAAGAAATAAGGGCAATAAAAATATTTTTTGTGATAGAGATAGTAAATTTTGTATGTTGAGCAGCATGCAAAACTTCAAGCTTGGCGCTTATTTTTTTTACTATAGATATTAAAATAACTGTTGCAATTACAATAGCACAAGCAATAACACAAATAAGTAGCAGTTGCATATTATTCTTCTTTATTTTTGGAATGTGGTTTTGAATTCACTCGTGAATCTGCTAATGCAAAATTCTTTTCATTCAAGATATCCTTAAATATATTACCCTTTTCTTTTGCAAGATCAAATGCTGTCTTATTTTCTTTATTTCTTTTTTTTAATCCCAAAGAAGCAGAATTTCGTAATAATTTATTAACAAGCTCTACACTTTTTGCATTAATAGCAATCATAAGCGGTGTATTAAGATCGGCATCTTGCTTATTAATAGTATCTAAAAGGCCATTCTTATTTACAAGAAGACTTAATACTCTTTTATACGATGCTGGAGTAGCAACTGATTGAGCATCACCTTCTACAATTAAATGAACGCTTGTTTTGCCCGATTCAGTTATACTTGAAAGGAGCTCTTGAGTTAAAAGATCTTTTTTCGCCATTTTTTTTAAAGCAACAAAATCTCCATAAAAACATGCTTTATGGAAATCAGAAAGATCTGTTTCTACATTATTGCCTCCTGCTGCTGGGAATAATCTTAGTGGTATAATACAAAGAAAAAATATTATTTTATTCATATAGGTATCTTTTTTTAAATAAGTAATCTTTTCATTCTCATAAACTTATCATCACGCCAGTATTCATAAAAACCAAGTTTTTTATACAGCTTTTGCGCTTCTAGATTTTCAACTCGTACTGCAAGCTCTGCGCTTGTGCAGCCCTCTTTTTTTAATTCTGTAATAACATATTCTAGCATTTTTTTGCCATAGCCTTTATTGCGAGCTTCTTTATCTACCACTAAAAAAAGAATAAGAGCATGGCCAGTTTGATGCATGTACGGATGATAATAGGTAGTAAAACCAGCCAATTTACCATCTGGCTCTCTATATAATTTCATAGTGTGTATTGGCATAGCAGGGTCATATTCATGACTTACTTTATGCTTAAGCATGTAATCTAGAGAAAAATCACTCTCTTCGCTTACCAGCAAATACATATTATCTTGAAATAATTTGTGTAAAAAAGTTATCTGCTCGGCAGAATTATCAAAATCAATAATAGATCTTGATTTCACAGAATAGTAATAATAAAAACCAGCAA
>CAXNJL010000030.1:0-6020 GCA_964202625.1 Candidatus Babeliales bacterium
AGCAGCAATTGTTTATCTGCTTGGTATTACGCTTGAATTATTGCCAGAAAAAACAGTGTATATAACTCAAGAAATAGAAGCTCTTATTGCCCAAAGAGAACAAGCTCGATTAGAAAAAGATTGGAAAAAAGCTGATCTCTTGCGAGACCAGCTTAAACAGTTAGGTTTTGACACCCAAGATAAAAAGAGTTAATTTTTTGATAGCTCAAGAGCTAGGGCTAAAGCATCTTCGTCAGATAATCCCCTATTCTTTTGTTCTTTTTCTTCTGAAAGTGAAAGAGCATAAGCAAAGTCAAAATCAGAATCATGGTATGCTCGAGCATCATCTTTAGATTCTTTTTTTTCTAAATGGGAATCATCATGGGGATTCCAGTGAGCCCCTGCTCCTGCAGCAGCATGAACTACAAACTTTTCTTCTGGCCCAGAACTAGCTTCTAATAACCCTAAAGCTTTTTTAAGTTCTGCTTTTGTTTCAGGTTCTCCAGCTCTATTTTCTGCAAGAGCTGCTCTAAAAATTTGTCTTATATTTTTTTTAGTTGCTAAAGAATCAAAGAAAAACTGTTCTAGTTCTGGATTATGTATAAGTAACACATAATTTACAGAAGCATGTTTTTTGTCCCCAGAAAGAGCTACCGTCCAAAAGCTGGAAAGATCTTTTGTTTTATCTACTTTAAACTGGGCATTATTAGGCGAGTAGGCATCCGATACAATAGCATCTGCTGTTGGATGTAAATTTACGTTTTGTTCAGTTAGATTATTCAGGGCAACAGCTTCTTTGTGATCTAACTTACTTATTCCATAAGGTTCAAAAATCCCCATAGGCAGATTAATATTAAAATACTGCTCACCATTGCGCCATGCACGAACAACTCTATGATAAATTAAATTATACACATCACTTTTTAGAGCAGCTCCGCCCAAAAGAATAAACGATGTAGTAGCTTTTGTTTCCGGTGTAAATAACGCTCTTATTTTACCAGGTATCTTATCTGCTGAAATTTTCTCGTCCGCTCTAACGCCTTGTGGATTAGGTAAAAACCTATATCCCGCTCCATCATATATGCCAATAAGAAGAGCATCTTGATTATACGTCACACGAGTATAATCGCTCTCTTGAGCAGAAAAAAGATTAGTAAAAGAAATAAGCCCAACTACTAGTAATAACAACTGTTTTTTTGATTTTTTATAAAACATATTAATTTCTCCATTTATTTTAGAATACCTAATTTATATAAGCTTGGCATAAAATAATCATACTTGTCAATAATTTGTTGTTTTTTAAAAATTAAAAGAAACCAAGCTTCTCAAGTGCTTGGCGTAGTTCAAAGAGCGGGAGCCCTATAATTCCGGTGTAAGAACCTTGTACGCTTTTTAAAAATTGTAACCCGTAGCCTTCTATTGCTATAGATCCTGCCGTTTCTAATGCGCCTGTTTTACTAAAATAAGTTTCGATATCGTTATCCGGAACTTCAAAAACATAAGCAGATTCAACTACTTCTGTAATCTGCAATATGGTATGCCAAGAGCCCTGTTTATATTCTTTTTTTTCTAAGCAAAATCCGGTTGCTACAAAGCCATGAGCTAATAGTTTTAGATTTTTAATAGCTTCAGCTTTATCCTGCGCTTTGCCATAAATAGTATTATTTGAATCATAACCTACGGTGTCTGCCGTAAGAACAAAACAAATATCAGATTCTTGGCCACTAGGAAGCTGCGCGTGTTGCATTTTAAGTAGAGCCAAGTGTGTTACGAGCTCTTTGGGCAAAACGGTCCAATCGCAGCTGTATTCGTCCGCGTCTTGTTGTATGGTTTTATAGGAGATATCTGCCTGTTCAAGTAATAACCTGCGGGAAATAGATTGAGAGGCGAGAAAAAGTGTGTTATGTATCATAACAGCAAGAATATCATAAAATCTATCAAATAAATAGCTTCTTGCATCTAAAAATCAATAGAGTTACACTAAGTGTTGCATTAAAAAATAAAGAGGATCGTAGGCTTATGATTATTAATAATAAGAGTAACTATTATATTTTTTTGCTTTCTATTTCTTCTTGTATCTATTCTTATACAGTAGATTTTAGTGATAGTGCAAAAAAGATAGTTTCAAAAAATATGAAACAGTATCAAATTCCCGGTGCTTCTGTGATTTTTTATAAAAACGGGCAATCTTTTTTATTGCATCTTGGTTATGCAGATAAAAAAAGAAAAAAAGAAATAAATGAGCATACACTTTTTGAGCTTGGGTCTATATCAAAAGTTTTCACCTGTCTGCTTTTAGCTAAAGAGCTGGCTTCTGGCAATATGAATCT
Source organism: Candidatus Babeliales bacterium (assembly GCA_964202625.1). Lineage (GTDB taxonomy): Bacteria > Babelota > Babeliae > Babelales > Babelaceae > CAXNJL01. The sequence goes on from CAXNJL010000030.1 coordinate 2,310, forward strand.
AGAAGATTCATGTATAGAGTATATACCATCTCTTAAGTCTCATAAAAAATTACAGTCTATGACGTTAGAAAAATTAGCTACCCATACTTCAGGGCTTTCTTTTAACGCTCCAGCTAGCATTAAATCTACTAGAGGGCTTCTTAAGCATCTTACGTGCTACAAGCCTATACGGCGAGAAAAAACATGGAGTTATTCTAATCATGGCATAGAGCTTTTAAGAATAGCACTAGAAGAATCGTTAGAGGATTCATATAATACTATTCTTGTATCAAATCTTTTGTTGCCGCTGGGCATGAAGCCTATAGGAACAAAAATTCCGTATCAATATTTATCAAGACGCGCGACCCCTTATGGGAAAGATGGTAAACAAACAATTTATTGGAACCATCCATTTTTAGAAGGATCAGCAGCTCTTTATGCTTCTAGTTCTGATATGTTTTTATTTTTAAAGGCAGCTTTAGGTGTAGCTGATATAGATGAGTCTTTAAAAGAGGCTATGAAGATAACCCAAACGACTCATGTTTCTATTAAGAATGGTATAAATTATGGTCTTGGTTGGCAAATAAATAATTTAGCTTGTCTTTATCCGTCATATATTCCAACCAATATTAGCAATTGTCCAGCACAAAGCATTAAGAAATATGATAAAGCCTATACGGGCAAAGTGCTTCTTGATAAAACGGGAACTACCAACGGTTTTCATGCTTATATTGGTGTGATACCAGATGAAAAAATAGGTGTCGTTATTATGATCAATCGTACTTTGCCGTCAGGGTATAAAGTTGTAAGAAAAATGGGCAGAGATATTTTGCGTGCCTATAGATCTTAATTTTTTTATTTTACTTTTTCTTCTAAATTACCAAGATATTCTGGAAGTTTAATGCCAGACATCGCTGCAATTTCATGCAGTGGCGGTAACGACTTAACCATGCCGCTTACAAAATTTGCTGTAGAGCTTGAGCCTTCTTTTCCGCTATCCCATACCGTAATTTTATCAATTTTAATATTTTTGATAGCTTCTGCTTGTAACTTAGCAATTTCTTCTAATTTTTCTATCATGAGCATAGTTGCAGCATCTTGAGCATTGTGCGCACAAGCTTCTACTAACATGCGGTAACCGTCAGCTTTTGCTTTAAGTGTTTGTTCTATGCCACGAGCTTCTGCTTCTTTAAGAGCAATAAGTGAAGCAGCTTCTGCGTAAGCATGAATTTTTTGCTTTTCAGCTTCTGCTGATGCAGCAATTTCGATTCTTCTTTTTTCAATTTCTTGAGGAACAATCTCTTCAGCTTCTAATCGCTTGCTCTCAGCAAGTGATTTTGCCTGGTTAATTTCTACCAAAGCTCGTTGATGCGATACTTGGCTGCGACTATCTGCAAGCGCTTCTTGTTCTGCAAGTTGAGCGTTATAGGTAGCAATTTGTGCCTTAGACAAGTTCTCGCCTTCTACAGCTTCTGCATGATAGACAGCAACTTGAATGCGGCGTTCTTTTTCTTCTTGAGCTTTACCAATATCGCCAAGTTTTTCTTGTTTTGCAACATCAACTTTTGCTTGGTTAACCGCTGTTGATACAGCTTTTCTTCCTATACTTTCAATATAGCCAGATTCATCGGTAATATCAGTAATATTAACGTTAAGTAACATAAGGCCAATTTTTTTAAGTTCTGGTTCTATATGTTTTCTTATTTCTAGTAAAAACCGTTCGCGATCTTGATTTATTTCTTCAATTCTCAGCGATGCTACGGTTAAACGTAATTGTCCTACAATAATTTCTGTAGCCATAAGCTCAATATCTTTAAGCGAAAGGCCCAAAATTCGTATAGCTGCGTTATGCATTGCTTCTGGCGTAGTGTCTATTGCTACGGTAAACGTACTCGGTACGTTAATACGAATATTTTGTTGAGAGAGCGCAGATTTTAGAGGCACATGTATCGCGATTGGTGTGAGATCAAGATAATAATAATCTTGTATTAACGGCCATACAAATGTTCCGCCGCCATGATAGCATTTAGATGATTGTTGAACGCCAACTTTACCAAACACAACTAATATTTTATTAGAAGGGCAACGGCGATAAAAAGATGCTAAATAAGCACAGGTAATAAAAATAAAAAAGGCAGCTAATGCAGCGCCTGCAATAATAAAATCGATCATAAAAACCTCTTTGTATTGTTTAAAAAATAGTTGGTTCGACTTCTACGCTTTCAGTATCAATACTGTTAGTTATTGTTACCGAAGTAAAAGATTCTATACTTTTTTGATTATGAGACCGAGCAAGTAATTCTCGTGTTGCACCGTTGACTATTACATGGATTTTTCCAAAGCCATGCGCGGGTATGCGTTGATAAACGGTAGCTACTAATCCTATAGTTTGTTTGTTAGAAAATACGGTTCCTGCAGATTGGAGCAAAAGCGCATAACGCATAAGTGCCGCTGTAATAAATAGCATGCATAAACCAAAAAAAGTTGCGATTAAAAAAGATTTTTCTATAGAAAACATATATTGTTCTGTGCAAGCTAATCCAGAAAAACCCCAGATCATAAAAAAGCCAGATAAAGAGTGAAGCGTAAAAAGCTTAAACGATCCTGCATGGCCTTCATGGCTATCAACAGTGTCTATATCTGTTTCTGTATAATCTTCTGGCGAGTCGCCTTCGTTAAAAGTGCCCATAAAAATCATGCTGAGCACGCGCAATAAAAAAAGCGTAGTGCCAAAAAAAGCAGAAATTAAAAATATAGGTGCGTGTATTGATTGGAAATAAGAAAAAAAAGAGAGCAACATAATAACCTTTCTGTTATGCGTTATACGTGTTACGTGATTTAAAAATCTTAATACTAGTTTAGCAATTTCTCATAAAATTGCAATTTGGGTCAAATTTGCTACGCTTTTTTAATCTTGTATCTATTTTAATTTGAGGGAAGTATGCCTGTATTTTTTGAATCTTTTTTCGTTAAACCTTTAGCCATTTTTGGCTGTATTGCGCTTGCAATAGCACTCTTTTTTTACTATTCATATACTTACAGCCAAGCACCACTTATACCTAAACAAATATTATTTGGTAATCCGGTAAAAGCTAAGCCAACGATCTCTCCTGACGGAACAAAAATAGCCTATATTGCTCCTTATAATAACGTACTCAATATTTGGATAGGATCTCTTGACCAAGATACAGTTACCTACGAAAAAGAGCCTATTACTCGTGATACTAATCGCGGCATAACAAATTATTTTTGGTCTCATGACGGAGCATCTCTTTATTATACACAAGATAAAGACGGTGATGAGAACACTCTCTTATACCAAGTAACTATCGCTACAAAAGAAGTTCTGTTACTTACTGATTTTAAAGATGTTAGAGTTGGTCTTTTAGATTACGATCATCATGTTCTTGGTAAAATGCTTTTAGAGATTAATGCTACCGATGCTCGTTATCATGATGTTTATGAGCTTAATACGCAAACAAAAAAACTTACGCTTATAGAAAAAAATCCAGGACCTGTTGTTGCATGGGTTCCTGATAATAATTTTATTATACGTGCTGTATTAAGCATAACTAAAAGCGGTGACTATGCTTTAATGGTGAGACCTGACACTCAATCCCCTTGGAAAGAGATCAGAACATGGTCGGTAGACAACGTTTCTGGGGTAGGCATTATAGGTTTTGCTGCAGATAATATAACGCTTTATATGCGTGATTCTAAAGATACTAATAC
>CAXNJL010000031.1:0-5940 GCA_964202625.1 Candidatus Babeliales bacterium
GGTGTAACCGGATCTACTGGTCTTACAGGTAGCACGGGTATTACTGGTGTAACTGGGTCTACTGGTCTTACGGGTTCTACGGGTATTACTGGTGTAACTGGGTCTACGGGACTTACTGGCGCAACTGGCGTAACGGGAGCAACTGGTAATCAAGGTATAACAGGTAATGCTGCGGTATCGAATGACTATTTATTTGCTTATGCTACTGGCACTGTAGCGGCTGCTTCAGATTCTTGGACTGGCGCAAGTCTAGACGTTAGTGGCTGGAATCTTACTGGCGATAATACATGGGCTATTTCTGGAACAGGAAGTCTTGAAGTTCCAGCGGGTGCTAGTGGGAAATATATAATGACCTATAATGCTACTGTAGCTAATAATTCATTGAATCCTAATTCAGCGAGCATGAAGGTTCAGGTTGCGGGCAATGATGTTCAAGGAAGTGTTATGGGTATTTATCTACCAGTAGCAGTTGCAGGATCATCATTGGCAGTATTGCAGAATACCTTTATATTTTCTGCTTTAGCAGGTGACCTAGTAACATTGTTATTTGCCGCTAGTGAAACGTCACTTGTGGAAATTACTGCTCCTCCAGCTATTGCGGGATCAACGTTTGCAACACTTACTGTTACTATAACTCGTATAATTTAACTATATTATTTAGGGAAGAGCATAATATTTGCTCTTCCCTAAAAACCTATTATTATTAAAGGTTTTTTATGATTTCTTTTTTCTCAACTTTTTTTCTAAGTTTGCTGTTAAACTTCTCGACTTCTTTTGCTCAAAATGAACTGATTATGGTTCCTAAAGAAATAGCTACTTATTTTTCATATATAGATAATAGTCAATTGAAAGTTTCTTCTCCTGAGCGCTTTTCTCCTATGGAAGAATCTATTGTTATGCAAAAAATAGCTGTTTTGGAAAATCTTTTACATCATTCACACGCTTTGATGAATTTTAATAAAGAAAATAATAATCAAGCCAAGATAACCAGCAAAGAATGTCTTTTTGGTGTAGATGTCGCATTAATAAAAATGCATGTAAAAAAATTTAAAAGAAAATTAGGATTGGTTGATAGTATTACAAAAAGTAACGAATACAATACAACTTTTATTAATGATACCACTATAGAAAAAACATCTGTTTTGCCAGCAAATACATCTTTTTCAATAACTTTAAAAAACTAAATAACCAATAGGTATACATCTAGCGCATATGACAAAAGAAAAAAAAATATTGTTATTGCCAGATTCTGCTGGTGTATACCTGTTTAAAAATAGCGCAAATATTGTTTTATATATCGGTAAAGCAAAATCTCTTAAAAAGCGCGTGGCTTCTTATTTTTCACATAAAATAACGGACTGGAAAGTTGCTGAACTTATTAAGCAATATGAAGTAGTTGATTATATTCTTACGTATAATGAGCATGAAGCGCTTCTTTTAGAGGCGCAACTCATTAATGAATACAAACCTAAATTTAATGTTTTGCTTAAAAATAACAATCCATCAATGTATCTTCTTTTTTCTTTTAAAGAGAAAATGGGACTTAGTATAGTAAGAAAAAAGAAGCTATCAGAAGGACTAGTTTATTTTGGCCCCTTTTTGCAAAGAAAAGATGCAAAACAAGTTTATTTTTATCTGCTTAAAGTATTTCAATTACAAAACTGTACGGTAAAAATAGAAAATGGATGCCTAGAGTATCATTTGAATAATTGCGCAGGAAAATGTAAATCAGATTTTAATAAAGAAGATTATGTATCTAGATTATTATTTGCTCAGCAAGCACTTGAGGGCAATAAAAAATTATTTAAGCAGTCTATTGAAAAAAAAATTCAAGAATATAGTGCACTTTTTGAATTTGAAAAAGCGCGAAACCTCTATGGTTATCTGCAAAACATAGAACATATTTTTAAGTTACTCAAGCATACGTATTCAGATAAAAAATACGATAATGAAGTAGCAGAAGCTTTAATTCCAAGTTCTTATCAACTGAATGATTTAGTTAATTCTGATAATCAAATAAAAGAATTATTACATTTAGAAAAAGAACCAATAAGCATAGACTGTTTTGATATTTCTCATTTTCAAAGCAATGCCATTGTTGGTTCTTGCGTGCGCTTTGTTAATGGAGTTCCTGCTAAAAATAAATTCAGAAAATTTAAAATTAGATCTCTTGTAGAACAAAATGATTATGCTGCCTTACAAGAAATAGTGACTCGTAGATACAAAGATGGTGACTATCCTGATTTAGTAGTAATTGATGGTGGAAAAGGCCAGCTCAGCGCTGTTTTGTCGGTTATTCCTACTTCTTTAGATTGTGTTGCGCTAGCAAAAAAAGAAGAAACTATCTATTCGCGGTTTTTGATGAGTGGCATTCGCTTAGATTTGCATACTGAAGCTGCCAAGCTACTTGTACGATTGCGCGATTATACGCATCATTTTGCTATTAGTTATCATAAAAGATTAAGAGCAAAAAACTTCTTATCTAAATAAAAAATAGTTCTGTTATTAAGTTTGGTTAAAGTGAAAAAGAAGCTATTTTATTTTAATTGCATGTTCTGATTTTCAAGTTCTTAAAAAAAATGTATTATCGTGTTTAGTAATACGATAATACATTTTTTAAGGATAGATATGATTTACGGTTTATTGGTAACTCTTTTTGTGGTAATTTGCTTGTTTATGATTTTTATTATACTTATGCAAAAAGGTAAAGGTAGCTCTGGGATTGGTAATTTGGGTGGCGGCGCACAACAGTTATTTGGTGGATCTGGCGGATCAGATTTTTTGCAAAAAATGACCTGGGCAGCAGGATTGCTTTTTATGCTTATCTCATTAACTCTTTCTCTTTTAAAAATGCGCTCTCTAGAAGTTTCTAAATATGCAGTATCTACTGATTCTTCACAAGTTGCTACCATGCCAGCAGAAGAGGTTCTTGTAGAAAGACCAGCTAATAGCTCTACCGAACAACAATAAAGAGCAAAGATTTTTTTATTTATGATTAAAAAAATAATAGATTTTTTAGGGATTTTTGTTCTAGAAAAATGTAGCCTTATAGGCCGTTTTTTTATTTTTTTCGTTCATTTTTTAATAAGTCTTTTTAAAAGACGATTAAAATTACGACAGTTATTTTTACAAATGGAGCGAGTTGGCATAGGATCTTTTACCATAGTATTTATTACAGGCGCTTTTACTGGAATGGTTCTTGCCCTGCAAACATATATTGGTTTTAAAAGATTTGGAGCCGAGGGTTTTATAGGTACCATTGTTTCTTTAAGTATTATTAGAGAATTGGGCCCTGTTCTTACAGGCCTTATGGTCACTGCTCGCTCAGGTTCAGCAATGGCCGCAGAGATAGGAACAATGAATATTACAGAACAAATTGATGCATTGAGAACTCTTTGTATAGACCCCTACCAATATCTTGTTGTACCACGAATTATAGCTAGTATTATAGTAATGCCCTTCTTGGCTCTGTATTCTATGCTTTTTGGTATAGGCGGAGGATATCTCTTTTATGTTTATATACTTGGACTGAATGCTGAAAGTTATACTTCAGGAATTCGCGAAGTTATAATATTATCAGATATTACTGGCGGTCTTATTAAGGCAAGTTTTTTCGGCTTAATTTTTTCTTGGGTTGGTACCTATAACGGCTATCATACTCGCGGTGGAGCGCAAGGCGTTGGAGCTGCGACTACACAAAGTGTTGTTATGGGATCTATTTTGATACTTATTTGTAACTATTTTTTAAGTGCGCTTCTTTTTCAGTCAGAAAATCTATGATTACATTAATTGATTTAAAAAAAGAGTTTGATGGAAAATATGTTACCAATGGAGTAAATCTCACGATTCCTACAGGAGAAACAACCTGTATTATTGGTCGCTCAGGAGAAGGAAAATCTGTATTATTAAAGCAAATGATAGGTCTTATTAAGCCGACATCTGGTCAAATATTAATAGATTCAGTCGATATTACAACGCTTAATGAGCAGCAGTTAAATGCTGTTTTTAAAAAATGCGGATACGTTTTTCAGTTTGCCGCACTTTTAGATTCTTTAAATGTATTTGAAAACATAGGCTTAACGCTGCTTGAGCATGATGTTCCAAAAAATGAAGTTTTAGAAATTGTAAAAGAAAAATTATCTCTTGTTAACTTAAGTGAAGATATTTTGTATAGATATCCATCTGAGCTTTCTGGTGGAATGAAAAAAAGAGTTGGCCTAGCAAGAACGCTTATTACTAATCCTTCTATTATTTTATATGATGAGCCAACTACTGGTTTAGACCCAATAACTGCTCGAATTGTACATGAATTATTATTGGATACACAAAAGCGATTTGGTATTACTTCGGTTGTTATTTCGCATGACGTTGAAATTTTTGGATATGTTGATAATGTAGCACTGTTGTATGGCGGACAAATAAGATATTTCGGTTCGGCTAAAACTATTTGGGAGTCAGATAACCCGTATATTTATCAGTTTATTAGAGGTTTAACTGATGGGCCCATTCCAAGTGAAATGCAAAAAAAACAAAAAGAAAATAGTTAAATTGTAGCGATAAGGATAGGTATGGAAGTAGTACATAATGAAAACATGCAATTTTCTAGGTTTATAGACGAAGTTCATAAAGTTATTATTGGTCAAGAAAATGCATTAGAATTTATAGCTTTAGCGTTATTGTCTGATGGCCATATTCTGCTTGAAGGTGTTCCTGGAGTTGCTAAAACAACTATGGTTAAGGCTGTTACTCGAGCACTTGGATTAAGTTTTAAAAGAATACAATTTACACCAGATTTATTGCCTTCAGATCTTATTGGATCTCTTATTTATAATTCAAAAATTCAAGATTTTGAAACTAAATTGGGACCAATTTTTGCTAACTTAGTATTGGCAGATGAAATAAATAGAGCACCAGCAAAAGTTCAAGCCGCATTACTAGAGGCTATGCAAGAGCATCAAGTAACTATTGGCTCACAAACATATACTCTAGAAGAACCCTTTATGGTTTTTGCTACACAAAATCCGGTAGAGCAAGAAGGAACATACGCTTTACCAGAAGCTCAAGTCGATAGATTTATGTTTAAGTTGATTATAGGCTACCCATCATTTGAGCAAGAAAAAAAAATAGTACAAAGTTCTTTGGACATTTCTGTTGTAGAACAAGTTTTAACCAAGAAAGATCTTTTGCAAGCCAAAGAGTTGGTGAAAAAAGTATATATTGATGATAAAATTTGTGATTATATAGCTCGCATTGTTTACGCAACTCGAGAACCTGAAAAATATGATCTAGCAGATATAAAAAATTTTATACAGTATGGCGTTTCTCCTCGAGCAACTCTTGCTATGTATCAAGCGGCAAAGGCATATGCTTTTTTAAAAAGAAGAAATTTTGTCATACCAGATGATGTAAAAACTGTTGCTCCAGCAATAATGAGACATAGGCTAACGGTGTCATATGAGGCAGAAGCGTTAGGCTATAATTCAGATAATCTTATAGATAAGATTTTAGCAATAATTCCTACCCCGTAGGCCAACGTATAATAAACTTGACAAAAATGAAACAACAGAAGATTATTGGTTGATAATTGGGCTTGTTGAAAGAGGAAATTTTAATGAAAAATACCATATGGATTTTAAATAGCTTATTGTTATCGCTATCCATTGTTATTGGCGGTTTTCTTTATTTTTCTCGGGAAGTAACTCCTAAGCGAGCACGTTTGATTCTTGAAAAAGTAGCCATTGACTCACAAAAATCCCCACTTATAGTAAATACTGCACATATATATGAAAATGATTTATTTGGAACATATAGCTCTCCAGGAGCTATAAAAGAACCACTTGTAGTTCAGTTGCCAGAGTTTCCAACTGCACCTGCTGCAACAGAAGTACTTGCTAATTCACAACTTACACCGCAATTCTTGGAGCCTTTAACTTTTATTCT
>CAXNJL010000032.1:0-5807 GCA_964202625.1 Candidatus Babeliales bacterium
ATATTTTTTTGAGCTTCTGAATATTTTTCTATCTTAAAATAACTATCAGCAAGCTTTAAAAGCAACGTTTCTAGCTCTTTATTATCTGTAGAAAGCGCATACATGCGTTCAAGTGATTCTATGGCAAGATCGGCATGATTTTTTTCTTCATGATAACTATGGGCATAGGTTACTTCTTCTTTATTCATGTCTTTAATTTTTTTTGCTGCAGGGAGCGGTTTCTTTTTAGCCTTTTCAACTAAAGCAAGAGCTCCTAGTTGAAAAGTAATAAGCAAGAGAAGATAATATATTTTTTTCATAAAAGCACTGCTTTCTTTTAAAGGCCTTATAAAAAGTTTATATGATTTTTAAAAAAATAACATTTTTTTGTCAAAAAATATGGAGTAGAGTAAGGTAATAAGGGAAAATATAGAAAGAATTAGAATTAAGAGAAATAGTATGTTACAAAAAACAGTCGCTGAAATCTTCGTAGAATTAGGTATTTTAACCAAAGAGTATATAGAAAAAGCGCAAGAAGAAGCTCTATTGCAGAATATATCTTTAGAATCTTATTTATTGAAAGAAAATAAAATAAAAGAAATAGATCTTGCCCGCGCTTATGCAGAAAAATTTAAGTTGCGATTTCTTGATGTTATTACGGAAAAAATGGCCGATACTGAGCTTCTTGGTAAGATACCACTAAGATTTTTAAGAGAACAAGCAGTTATGCCCCTTCTTATTGATAATCAGTTAATGCTTGTAACATCTAATCCTCAAAAATTCCAACCACTTGATGAAATAGCAATTATGCTTGGCGAATCTTTGCCGAACATAGTAGCATCTCGCACTACTATTTTAGATGCTATTAATCGCTATTACCCTTTAGAGGGAACCAAAGAGATGATAGCAGAGCTTGGAGAAGAAAAAAGTGGCAATGCATCGCTTGATTTAGGTGCCATGGCCCAAGAAGATATTTTGGGAATGGAAGATGAGGCGCCGATTATAAAATTGGTAAATCACATTCTTTTTCAGGCTGTTAAACAGGGCGCTTCTGATATTCATATAGAGCCATTTGAAAAAGAAATTAGAGTGCGTTATCGCATTGATGGTATCTTGTACCCAGCAGTTATTCCACCAAAGCGAGCGCAAGCTGCTATAGGTTCGCGAATAAAAATTATGGCTGGTCTTAATATTGCAGAAAAACGTATTCCGCAAGATGGACGTATCCAAATTAAAGTGGCTGATAAAGCTATTGATATTCGAGTTTCAATTTTACCCGTAAGTCATGGTGAAAGAATTGTTATGCGATTACTTGATAAAAGTAAAACATTTGGCAAGCTACCCAATCTTGGATTTAGTGAAAGAGACTTTGAGTTACTTAAACATATTATTGCACAACCTAACGGTATATTTTTAATAACTGGTCCTACAGGATCAGGTAAAACATCAACGCTTTATTCTATTTTAAGTGAATTAAATAAACCAGAAGTAAATATTGTTACGGTAGAAGATCCTGTTGAGTATCAAATGACCGGCGTAGGACAAGTACAAGTTAAAGAAAAAGTAGGGCTTACGTTTGCAGCAGCTCTGCGTTCTATTTTGCGTCAAGATCCAGATATCGTTATGATCGGTGAAACGCGAGATCAAGAAACAGCTCAAATTGCAATTCAGGCAGCCCTTACTGGTCATTTTGTGTTAAGTACGCTGCATACAAATAGTGCTCCTGCAACTATTACACGATTAATTGATATGGGCATAGAGCCTTTTCTTTTATCATCTACTATTTTGGGAGTAATGGCTCAGAGATTAGTAAGAAAGCTTTGTCCAGAATGTAAGCAGACCTATAATCCACCTGTAGAAATCTTAAAAAAACTTGGTATTGATAGTAAAAAAGCAGCGGCTATGACTTTTTATAAAGCAGTTGGCTGCGAAGAATGCTTATCTACCGGTTATCGTGGCAGATTAGCAATTTTTGAAATCATGGCTATGACTCATGCTATTTCTCGACTTATTATGGAGCGACCAGAAACTTCTGTTATTACCGTACAAGCAATAAAAGATGGCATGACGCAATTATTTGAAGATGGTTTGCGTAAAGTAGAAATGGGGCTTACTACGTTAGAAGAAGTGTTGTCTGTTGCAACATCTCAAGAAGAAAATCTAGAATGAAACACGGTTTTATGCTCTTTGAGTTACTGATAAGTATAGCGTTATTTATATGCATAATCGGTATAAGCAGCGCTTATTTTGAGCTAGCAGATTCTTTTTTGGTGAAAGCGGAAGTTGATATTTTTTATACGACGAGTGTTTATTTAAGGTATCGCGCGCAGCTTGAACGAGCTGATCAGTTTTTATTTCTAGATCTGCCTAATAATAGCTATTCATATAATTCTGCTCATACGCATAGGCTTATAAAAAGCGTTTGTTTCTCAGCATGTTTAGAAGCAAAAGGGCCACCAGCATATCCTGAAAAAATTATTACAAAAGCTACAAGCTTTGTAAAAAATCAAATACAGTTTTTTGCTGATGGCTCTCTGCAATCAGGGTCTCTTTATTTTTCTAATAAAACAAAAGACTGTTTATATGCTTTTACTATTCCTGTTTCTATACTGCCGTGCATGAGGACCTATTGGTATAACGCCCCAAAACAAACATGGGAACCTAAATTATAGTTCGTCCCAGTTAAGTGAACCTGCAGCTTGATATTCAGTAACTCGAGTTTCAAAGAAATTCTTTTCTTTGTTTAAATCAGTAGCCTGAGACATCCACGGCAATGGATTTTCTGTACCAAACATTTTAGCCATACCTAATCGCTCAAGTCTTCTATCTGCTATGTATTCTACATATGCACAGAATTGTTGAGCATTAATACCAAGCAATCCTTCAGGGCAAGCATCAAGTGCATATTTCTTTTCAAGCTCTACTGCTTGGAAAATAAGATCTGCTATCTGAGCTTCAAAGGCAGCATCCCAAACTCCTGGATTTTCTGCTCTAATAGTGCTGATTATATCGCATCCAAATGCTAAGTGTACACTTTCATCGCGCATGATATATTCAAATTGTTGGCCTATACCAACCATTTTATTTTGTCGTTTTAAAGCAAGTATCATGGCAAAGCCAGCATAAAAAAAGATACCTTCCATAATTACATAATAACCAATAAGATCATGCAATAATACACGAATATTTTGCAAGCTATCAGTGGTAAAATTAGGATCAAAAAGAGATTTAGTAAGCGTTACTACAAAATCATCTTTTTCTTTAATTGAAGGTACCGTGAGATACATGTTATAAATATAGTCTGGATCAAGGCCCAGAGAATCACAACAATAAATAAAGGTATCTGTATGGATAGCTTCTTCAAATGCTTGGCGCAATAAATATTGGCGACATTCTGGATTCGTAATATGTTTATAAACAGCCAGTACTAAATTATTAGCAGTTAAAGATTCAGCTGTTGAAAAAAAGCCTAAGTTCCAGAGTATTAAGCGTCTTTCTCCCGCGCTTAATGTTGTAGCTGATTTCCATTGTTCTAAATCTTGTTGCATGCCTATTTCATCAGGCATCCAGTTATTAGCAATACCATTTTTATAATGTTCGCGAGCCCATGGGTAGCGAAGCGGTAATATTTTATTAGGATCTGTTTGAGAATTATTAATAAGAGCCATTTTTTCTACTTCCTTATATTATTGACAAGATTCACAATCTTGATTTTCTATAGAACATGCTTTTGAAACAGGTATATACTCACGTTTTTGAGTATAACCAAAACGTTGTGCATCCAGCGTTGATTTTTCAATTTGGGTTGCACCTAACGTACGGAGATAGTAGGTTGTTTTCATTCCTAATTTCCACGCAGCCATATATACTTCATTGAGTTTTGCGCCAGAAGCATTACGTAAAAAAACATTATGCGATTGGCTTTGATCAATCCATTTCCCACGAGCTGCGGTTATAGCAAGCAGCCATACAGCGTCTAATTCAAATGCTGTTTTATATAACATCTTAAGATCTTCAGGAATAGCATCTATCGCGGCTAAATCTCCATCATGAAATTTTAGTTGATCTATAATGTCTTGGGTCCATAAAGAACGTTCTTTAAGATCTTTTACTAAATATTTATTAATAATAGTAAACTCGCCACTCGTATTTGCCTTGGTATATATATTTTTATAGATAGGCTCAATAGATGGATAGCAACCAACAATAGTAGAAATAGTAGCTGTAGGAGCAATGGAAAGTACGTTAGAATTTCTCATGCCATAACGAGCCACGTGTTCTCTTACGGGAGTCCAATCAAGTTTTGAGTTTTTATTGGTTCCTATAGGCATGCCTCGCTCTTGTTCTACAAGCGCTAAAGTATCAAAAGGAAAAATCCCACGAGACCATTTAGAGCCTTTATAGCTTGTATAGGTTCCTCGTTCTTTTGCTAATTCTGATGACGCTAAAAGAGCATAGTATGACATGTACTCACTCAGTTCGTCGGCAAAAGTTAATGCTTTTTGAGATTCAAAAGGAATACGCAAAGCAAATAATCCGTCCTGGAAACCCATAAGTCCAAAGCCTATTGGACGATGAAGCATATTTGAATTTTTTGCCTCTATTGTTGGATAAAAATTTATATCGATTATATTGTCGAGCATGCGTATAGCAGTTTTAATGGTTGCCTGTAACTGATCCCACATAATAACACCATCAACAATATGCTTTTCTAAATTCAGAGAACCTAAATTACATACAGCGGTTTCTTTATCAGAAGTATTAAGAGTGATTTCTGTGCATAAATTTGAGCTCAGAACGACTCCCGCGTGATCTTGTGGAGAACGAATATTGATAGGATCTTTCCATGTAAGCCATGGATGACCTGTTTCAAAAATTCTCGTAAGCATTTTTCGCCATAGCTGCTTAGCTGAAATTTCTTTAAATTGATTCATTTTTCCTGCGCGAGCTAGCGCTTCATATTCTGTATAGCGATCTTCAAATGCTTTACCGTACAATTGATGAATATCTGGAGTTTCGTCAGGAGAAAAAAGGGTCCACGTACTATCAGCTAATACGCGCTTCATAAATAAATCAGGAATCCAGTTTGCTGTATTAATATCATGTGTACGACGTCGTTCATCACCGGTATTTTTACGTAAATCTAAGAAATCTTCGATATCAAGATGCCATGTTTCTAAGTAAATACAGGTCCCGCCACGACGTATGCCAGTTCTTGTAATAGCTGTTACTACGTCATTAGCAACTTTTAGAAACGGCACCACTCCTTGAGTTGTTGCTTTTATACTTTTTATGTAAGACCCTGTTCCGCGTATATTAGTCCAGTCAGATCCGATACCACCAGCCCATTTTGATAGTTGAGCATTATCCGCAATAACTTTAAAAATATGAGATAAATCGTCATTGACGGTATTCAAATAACATGAACTTAATTGTGCAATCGGAAATCCAGCATGAAATAATGTTGGAGTAGATGGCATATAATACAGTTGTGATAAAGCATTATAAAATTCAATAACGCGTTCTGTTTTATCTGTTTCTTCTAATGCTAATCCCATAGCAATACGCATAAAGAAAGTTTGTGGTGTTTCTACTCGCTTGCCATCTATTTTTAATAAATAACGTTCATAAAGGGTAGATATTCCCATATATTCAAACAGTTGATCTCTTTCTGGCACAAGTTTGTCTGCAAGAAATGCAAGATCATAGTCTGCCATACGCGCATGGAGAAAATTCTTTTCTACAGCAAGTTGTATGTTGTTTATAAATGCTGTTTTATAAGCAGCTTTAAACGTATGTTCAGTTGTTGAAATGTGAAAAACTTCTTT
>CAXNJL010000033.1:0-5637 GCA_964202625.1 Candidatus Babeliales bacterium
TTTATTGATTACTTTTTATTAGAATGGAAAAACAATCCAAATCATAAACCTCTTCTTTTAAGAGGCGCACGCCAAGTTGGCAAAACACATGCTGCCCGTGAATTAGGAAAAACATTTCTTAATTTCATTGAAATAAACCTTGAAGCTGACCTACAAGCACGCAAAATACTTGAGCAAGACTTAGATCTTGAAAGAATTATATTGCAACTTTCGGAACTATTACAAAAAAAAATTATTCCTGGAACCACATTATTATTTATTGATGAAATCCAACAATCACCACAAGCGATTACTGCTTTACGTTATTTTTATGAAAAAATGCCACAACTGCATGTAATTGCTGCTGGATCACTTCTAGATTTTGCTTTAGAACAAATAAGCGTACCCGTTGGACGCGTATCGTTTTTATATATGTATCCTCTTTCATTTCTAGAATTTTTAGCAGCACTTGGTCATGCTTCATGGATTGAAGCTATTTTAACCTATACACCAGAAAATCCCATGAGCAAGAGCTTACAAGAAAAACTTATCTCTATTCTAAGTCAATATAGCGCTATTGGTGGCATGCCAGATGCAGTAAATGAATGGATAAAGACTCAGTCATCTCGCTCAGTAAAAACAGTGCATGCTCATTTATTAGAAACGTACCAAGCAGATTTTGGTAAATATAGCAAAAAATATCAAATAAAATATGTAGAACTTATTTTTTTAAAAGCGATGGAACAACTCAGTAGAAAATTTATTTTTTCTCATGTGGGAGAATATCAAAAAAGAGAACTTTCTCCTTCTTTAGATCTTTTAGAAAAAGCTGGGCTTCTTTATCCTGTAATTAAATCAGATGGGCAAGGCATACCTTTGGGAGCCTACGCAGAAGCAGATGATTTTAAACTTATTTTTTTAGACATTGGACTAAGCCAAAAATTATTAGGGCTAGATATAGCGTCATGGATTATAGGCCCTTTAGATTCTTTTTATAATAAAGGAGAAATCATAGAAGCATTTATAGGACAAGAATTATTAGCCTACTCAGACCCCATAAGTAAAGAAAAACTTTATTACTGGCGCAAAGATAGCCGTGGAAGTTCAGCAGAAGTAGATTACCTTATTCAAATAAAAGATCAGGCAATACCAATAGAAGTAAAAGCTGGCACAAGCAAACGCATAAAAAGCATGCACCTCTTTCTTGATTCACACAGTAAATCTTCTTATGGATTAAGATTTTGGACAGGTGATTATGCAAAAGAAGAAAGAATTATCTCTTTTCCACTTTTTGCTCTTGCAAAACCATTAGCTAATAATCATCCAGAAGTAAAAGCAGCGCTTTTGAACCTCATGTAACATACTCTCTTCTTACCTGTCTGGTAGCACAGCTAAAAAATATTATTGCTTTTTGAAATTATTTTATATATACTAAAAGAGTAATAGATATTGTTTTTTAATATTTAAGGGGAAGTACCTATGAAAAATTTTATGCGTTTTTACGCTTTACTCGTTATGAGTTTTGTTACTGTTTCAATATACGGTAGTGAATTTGAACAAAATGATGTACAAATTCAAATTATAGATTCTGGTACTCCAGAAAATTCATATTCAGATTTTATTTCAGATTCTAGTTTAGCAGATAATCTTACTAGCCCTGCAGCTGCGGCTCAAGGCCAAGGCTATGCTATAAAACCAGTTCCTGGTCAAACACGATCTGCTCTTGCTGGAGCAAGCGCTAAAAAAGGTGTTGCTATAAAACCAGTTTCTGGACAAAAACGTGCAGTTGTAGCTGGTTCAAGCGCTAAAAAGGGTGTTGCTATAAAACCGCAATTACCTGAAGCTATGAGAAACTTGCCAAAAAGAAGTAACTAACTCATAACGAGAGTGCTTTAAGGATCTTAACCACTTTTTCTACTTCTTGTAGAGTAGTATAAAAAGAAAAGCTTATGCGAACGGATCCAAAAAGACCGAGTTTATTATGTAAGGGTTGTGCACAGTGGTGCCCGGCCCTTACTGCTATGTTATGGGTATCTAAATAGGCTGCCAGATCATGCGGATGCCACTTATTAACAGTAAAACTTATGCAGTGTCCTGACTGAGCAATTAATACCGGATCGCCAACTATCTGTATATTCGGCAAAGAAGAAAACTCTCTGAGTACAAAAGCACCCAAGCTTTTTTCATGCTGTTCTAGCCTATCAAAATCTATATTTTTTTGTATATATCTTACCGCCTCTGCAAGACCAAGTGCTGAGGTTATTGGCGGTGTCCCTGCTTCAAACATGGTTGGAAATTGTCGCCATGAAGCATGTTCATAACCAACACTATAAACCATAGCGCCTCCTGTTTGATACGGCTTAAGCAGCGCATGCGTTCTTATATGCGCATATAAAACTCCAATGCCGGTAGGAGCAAACAGCTTATGGCCAGAAAAAACCAAAAAATCTATATCTAATGTTTTAACGTCCAGCTTTCTGTGCGCTACTGATTGAGCTGCATCAACAAGTACTAGTGCGTTTACTTCACGCGCTCGCTTAATAATGGGTTCTAGATTTGTAAAAATACCGGTAACGTTGGAACAATGAGTAATTGCTACAAGCTTTGTTTTGGGGGTTATGATGGTAGCAAGATTATCTAAGACAAGCACAGCGTTCTTATCTACGGGAATAAAACGTAAGATAAGATTTTTTTTAAGAGCAAGTTGTTGCCAAGGGACTAAGTTTGCATGATGCTCAAGTTCAGAAAGAACTATCTCATCACCAGGTACAAAATAATCTTCTAGCGCTGCAGCAACAAGATTAATGCTTTCTGTGGTGCCTTTAGTAAAAGCTATTTCATCGCGATCTGCTTGGATAAAATCTGCTACGGTAGCCCGAGCTTCTTCATAGAGCTGCGTAGCCTTTTCTGCACCAGTATACATGCTACGATACACCGGAGCATAGCCTTTGGCATAAAAATTCGATACGGCATCTATTACCTGTTGAGGCTTATGCGTAGTTGCAGCGTTATCAAGATAGATTAGATCTTTTTGGTGCGTAAATAATGGAAAATCTGTACGCAATTTTGAAAACATATTGAATCTTTTTACTCTCTCAAATACTATAGTTCTTTTCTTAAGTATACAGACAATCAAAGATATTCACTAATGGCCTTATACTATTTTTTACCCCCAAAATATCTACCCCAAGATATCTATTGACAATCAGAAATTGATTTCGGTATAATAAAAATAGAATAAATATCTAAGTTTTTATTAAAAGGGGAATACATATGAAAAAAAGTATATCTTTATTTTTTGTGGGAATACTTGCAATAAATTTCGCAGATTGTTTCTGCTCATCAGAAACAAACATAAACATGATGGGGACTATAAAAGACTGGCAAGATACCATTGAAAAATTAGGAAATATTTTAATTGAAAATGATATTTTTAATCCATGGCTAAAAGATATGCGCGACACACAAAAAAAATTAGATATATTGGATAAAAAAAGTAAATTAGCTATAAAACATGCTCATGAAATATCTCAAGGTTGCCTTGAAAAAACAAGAAAGCGCGATAAAAGCCCCTTAGAAAAAGAATATGATCTATTACTTAAGCGTCAAGATGATCTTATTAAAAAAATTATTTCTCAAAAAGAACGTGACATTTCTTCCCTATTAACCTTAAATAATGTTATAGAAAAAACTTCATCTAAGCTTATGGATAATCTACAGAAAAACCAATCCTTGTTAGAAAATAAAAGCAAAGAGTATAGAGCGCTTAAACATAAACTTAATGCTTATCGTCATATTATTGAACAAAGAATCTTAACTATACCAGATGATGTATCCAGCTCTCTTTATGCCCAAGAAGAAATTTTAAATTATTGCACAAAACTTAACGCATTTACCAATATGAAAGGTAAAGAGTTCTGCTTTACGCGTGGGTTAGGGGCATTCAAAAGGGAATCTGACAGCTTTTATGGCTTAACTATAGAAAGCATAGCTATGCATTTAGGTTTTACCGGCCCACAAAGAAATATGATAAAAGAATTGAGAGAAAATATTTTTGATTAAGACTTGACTAAGAAAAGATAAGACTTTATCTTTTCTTAGTAGATAGCATTTGATAGGTATATAACAAATAAGAGTAATGCACATAAAAATAGTTCTAACGTACGCGATTCTCTCTATACCTTTTTTCAATTGTTATGCAAAAGAAGTATGGATTACTATTCTAGTGCACGGCAATATCAGTATCAAGCCGTTTTTGTCTTATAAAAATATACGCAACCTTATGTTTGATGCAGTAGATACTACTGAGTATGCGCATGGCGCTGATGCTATACGAACCGATCGATTTTTCTATCAAGTTCAACAGATGCAAGATTTAGGGCTTTTGTCTATAAATAAAAGCTCTTGCAAAAAAGGTGATGCATGCGCTGCTTTTACCAAAATATTTGATGATCTTATTACGTATACAAAAAAAGACGAAGAAAATTATTATTACACGTTTGGCTGGTCTGGCCTTATGAGTCATAGTAAACGACTAAAAGAAGCCAGTTATTTTTATGAGCAACTGGTACAACTTGTAGAAAGTTACAAAGAAAAAAATATCTGTCCCAAGATACGCTTAATTGGCTATAGTCACGGTGCAAACGTGTGTCTTAATATAGCTGAAGCCCACAAGCAAGATACAGAAAAAAAATTAGATAGTATCGACCAAGTAATACTTTTGGGGATGCCGGTACAAACAGAAAATGCACACTTAGTAGAAAGTAATCTATTTAAAAGAGTGTACCATTTTTATTCAACCGCAGATAACATGCAACGCATTGATTTTTTTTCGTTCAAACGTTTTTTTTCTAAAAAAAGATTTAGGAATATAAACTCTGATAATCTGACACAAATCGCTGTTTCACTCGCATACAACAACCAAGATTTTTCTCCTGGACATACTGAGCTCTGGTTTTTTGGTTGGACTGCGTTTAATTATAGGAAAGAATTTCCGCTGTACCCGTTTTCCCTCGTACACTTACTGCCCATACTGTTACATAGCATAGAACAGCATAAGACAACAGATCATCTTGTATTAAAAATATATCCAGAAGAAGAACGACTTACGTTAAGTGATGCAAAAAATAAAAAGCGCAAAAAAAATACGATAAAAAATTATAGCTTTTTATCAAAAGCAAAACATGCAGAATTAACCGAAAAAGCATTGCGCTATTCGCCTGAATCTTACACTATGGCAGATGAAAACGAACATATCAGATTAGCTCTTTGCCAAGGCAAAATTAACTACCAGGATTCAAAACTTTCCAAAGTTCTATAAGATCTTTTTTCTGTAACTGTTGTGCGCGTTTAGCCAATAATTCTTGCGATAAGAGATCTGTATTATAATGCACTTGCTGTAAATTATTACGCAATGTTCTGCGTGGCTGCCTAAAACAATGCTCTACAAATTTCCAAAATTCAGGTTCATCAGGAATACTATCAAGCTCTGCTTTTGGCTTAAAATATAATAAACGGGATGTTACTTTTGGTGGTGGGAAAAAAGCAGTCGGTGCAATTTTTGATAATAACTTCCAATCAAAAAAATGCTGGAAATATAACGAAACAGCCCCGTAACCACGTCCAGAATTTTTAACTATTTTTTGCGCAACTTCTTCT
>CAXNJL010000034.1:0-5333 GCA_964202625.1 Candidatus Babeliales bacterium
TCATCTTAATAATAATTTTTTGCATATGAGCGCTAGTAGCGAAACTGATCCTTTAAGTAAAACAAATGGGCCCTTTACCTCTTTTTTTAAAGAGATATTAAAAGATTAATTTTTGTCTTTAGATGAAACGGCTAAAAAGAAACCATTGCGCTGTTTTATCTAGGCCTTCAATAAGATTTATTTTAGGCAAAAAATTATAGGTATTTTTTATTTTAGTAAGATCTGGTCGCCTTTGCTTAGGATCTGTTTGATCTATTTGGGGAATATACGTAACCGGAACAGTGCGGCCCAATAAAGATTGCCCAAGATTATTAATTTTAATAGCTAGCTCGGCAACCGTATATTCTTCATCACTACCAACATTAAAAACCCGTTCTTGTATTGTCTTAGCAGAAGATAAACCATTGTCATACGTTAAATCTAGAAGCCCTTGAACCGTATCAGAAACATATCCAAAGCTTCTGGTTTGGGTACCATCTCCATATATTTTTATAGCAGTATTTTGTAAAAGCGCTTTAATAAAATTGGTGACAACTCTGCCATCGTTAATACTCATATGCGGGCCATAGGTATTAAATATTCGCGCAATACGAACATCTAAATTATATTTTTCATAATACAACTTTATTAAAGTTTCTGCCCCACGCTTTGATTGATCGTACTGAGATCTTTTGCCTATGGGGTCAACGTTGCCAGGATAGAGTTCATGCTGTGGAGAAATAGTAGCGTCTCCGTATACTTCTGATGTTGAACTAAAAAGAAAACGGGCATTTTTTTTAACTGCTAGATTTAGCATAGTTCGGGTGCCATCTAATCCTGATGTAAGTGTTTCGTGTGGGAGTCTATAATAATATTCTGGGCTCGGCACCGATGCTAAATGAACTACGTAATCAATATGACCAGGAATATCAAAAGAACTCGTTATATCAATTTTTTTAAAATAAAAGTTTTTATAGGTACTACTAAGTTGTAAGTTTTGCATGTTTCCACAAATAAGTGAGTCGAGACCTAGTACTTGGTGTCCATTTTTAAGTAATTGTTCTATAAAATGGCTCCCTATAAATCCTGCAGCTCCGGAAACTACGATTCTTTTTTGATCTTTTAGTAAATCATCAAAAGGGTGCGTAATTATTTCTGGTTCAGGTTTTTTATCTTCTTGATTAAGTATAAAGGGGATTAGTTCAAAATGAGATTTTTCTTGAACAAGATTATATTCTGCTGCGAATGTTCTTTGTTTTATCTGATCTTCTGGTGAAAGATTTTTATGATTATCTATTTTTTTAAGAGCAAGAGCTTCAGTAAACTGGCTAATATGAGAATAAAGAGAAGAATCTTTTGTATATCTAGCTAGCCAGTTATTGGGTACGGTGATAATTTTTACGTCTAATGCATGAAACCTAAAATAAGTACTTGTCCATGCCTGAGCAACGCGAGCTGATTCTATCCAAGGAGATAAAATATCTAACGGAGAGAGATAATTAATTTCTTCTGGAATAACTAAAATGAACGGGAATTGTTTATCTAACGCATACTTTAATAGTTTTGGTATACCAAAAACAGTAGTTTCATAGTCTTGCAGCGATTGATTAATACACATATTTTCTAAGCGTAATGGACAAAAAGCTATAAGCGCACTATCGGTATTATTATCTCTATTTCTTAAAAAGAAATGTGAAGCACCGAAAGAAAAATGGGGATAATGTATAAAAAATAGCGCTACAAAAGAAAAAAGATACTTTGTTTTTTGCATGCTTACACCAATTTTTTAATAGTATTTTATAATTTACCGTATACTACAGAAAATCTAACAAGATGATTAAAAAGAGGCAAGAAGAATAGAATCAATATAGATATTAGTTTTTATCTTTTATAAAACGAGCAAGGCCCAGAAGGGGCACCGCGAAAAGAATAGTAATAATTTTGATAGTATACGCCAAAAATATTACTTGTGGAATATTAGCTAGAATGCCATAAAGCCCAAGATAGCTAAACAGTATCGTATCAAGAAGTTGAGTTATGCATAAGGAAGCATAATTCCTGATCATAAAATAGCGGCTTAAACGGGATGTTTTAAGATAAGCATAGAGCTTTGCTTCTAGCTTTTGGTTAAGAATATACGCAAAAAAAGATGCTGCAATAATGCGCGGCGCTAATGCTAATAAAGGTGTAATATGGCAAGCATAGATATCATGCGGTGCTGGGATATAGGCACGATGAAGTAGCGTGACGCATACATAAAAAAGCCCCGCAAAGCTACTAATAGTAACTGCCCTGAGAGCTTCTGTTTTACCGTAATATTCATTAAGAAGATTTAAGCTTAAAGACGTGCCGACAGCTAAAGCATCAACTGATGTTGCACTGAGACCAAACAGCATAATTTCTTGTGGAACCAAAAGATTCATCAAAATAACTTTAATACAAATAAGCCCAACAAGCGCCTCTTTACCTAAAAAGAGGGCGCCCAGCGAGCTCATTACTACAAAAACTATATATACTAAAAAAATAAGTTCATTCATAGGATATTAAAACTTTACTAAGCCCCTACAACAATGTTTTAAAGAAGCAAGTGTATCATTTCTGTTTAGCAATCTAGCAGCTTCTCTGTCTAAAGCAGTTATTGGTTCACCAGGATTATACTGAGCCCAGACTATACCACCAACTAATACACCTAGGGGAAGAGTTAAACGAAGAAGATAATCTCCATGCTTTTTCCATAGTTCTTGCGTTTTTTTGCTTATATTTTTTCTATGGTACAACAAAGCAACCAATGCCGCTGCACCAAGAACACATGCTGTTTTTTTATATAAAAAAGGAGAAAAAGCTAAAGTTTCTATTACTTCTACAGAATTTTCTGGAGCTTCTGGGATAGCAATTGCTTCTGGAACAAAAACTTCTGGGATAGTTATTACTGGAGTTTCTATAACTTCGAGAATACGTACTGGTTCTGGTAAAACTATAGGAGCTGCTTGCAGAATTTCTGGTTCTTGCGTATAGGTAGTAGCAAAAAAATCTTGAAGAATACTTAATTCTTGATCTGCAATCAAAAAATTATTTACAGAAAAGAGGGATAAAGATGCGATTAAAAAAAGAGGTAACTTCATAGCTGTTCCTAAAAAATGTGTGGTTATAACTGTACATACTACAAGTATATACCGTTAACAAAGTGCTGTGAAGGCGAAAATTTATCTTGCACAAAATAAAGAGAGGGACCAGCAGAACACCGACCCCTCTCTTATATAAGAAAACTAAATAAATAGTTTAATTAAGCTTTTTTAGAAAAAAAGTTATTATATGCTTGTATTGGAAATGAATTTGTTCCTTTAATACCAACATATAATGCAGCTGCTGTTCCAACAGTTGCAACTGTTGCTAAGCAAGGATTTTTCTTAATACCATTATAAGCTTGAGAAACTTTATTGCCCAATGTAGCTCTATAACGATATACTACACCAAGTGCTATAGTTCCCGTTAAAACAGCTCCAGAAATTTTTGGATTATTTTTAATTGCATTAAAAGCAAGTGTTGCTAATGATTCAGCTTTTTTAGCTGCAACTACTTCTTTTACTGGCTCTTGTACTAAAATATTTTCTACAGGAGAAAGTACTTCTGGTGCTACTTCTGCAAATAAAACCTCAGGAACATATGTCTCTGAAACAATAACTGCTTCTGGTAAAGAAATAGGCGCTAATACTTCCGGAGCAACAAACACTTCAGGCAAGCAAGCTAATTCTGATACTTCTATTAATGGAAGAGCATCATGAGCAAGAACATAAGCTTCAAGTCTAGATACAACTTCTTCACTAGGAACAATTTCTGCTACTATAAGATCTGATTCTGTAATGCAAGCAAAAGAGAGAGATGACATAGACAACAACAATACGAGTGAAAAATATTTCACAAAAGATGAACGCGACTCCATAAGAATCCTCCAAAATAAGGGACGTAAAAAAATAAGGACCTCAAGTAATCGATAAATTACTCTATAGATTTCGCAATAAAAGCATAGCTACAAAAGGAATATAAAGATTCTTGCTCTCTCTAGAGTATCTTATTAAAATTTTTTTACTAGAAATTTTATTTTGTTTTTTAATTTTTGATAGCAAAAAAGAGAGGGACCGGCAGAACGCCGATCCCTCAAATAATACCTAGAAATTAGGTAGTTTAGTTAAGCTCTTTTAAAGTAGCTTGGTAAGTTTGCATTAGATAATGCATCATAACCAGCAGAAGCTTGTGAAGACATAAAGTCGCACGCAGGCTTTGTTCCTACATATAAAGCTGCTGCTGTACCGATAGCCGCAAGTGAGCCTACGTAAGCATTGTTTTTAAGCAATTGCGCAGTACCAAAAACAACATCACCAACTTTTGTAGTAACGGCGTTATAAGCTTGACCAGCTTTTTGAGCTAATGCTTTTCTGTGATAAACAGCTAAGCCAATCGCTGCTGCGCCTACTACTACTGAGCCAGAAGTTTTAGGATTGGTTTTAACAGCTTCAAGAACTGCGTTACCGCAATCTTTAGAACCAGTTAAGCCTTTATGCACATAATAACCTGCATTTTCTAATTGCTTAGAACCAAAAGCAGAAGCTGCATTCTTAGCTGAAACAAAACTATTACCAGCTGATGTTAAGCCAGAAGATATACCAGCTTTAGCAGATGCTAAACCAGAAACAAAGCCATTCCCAACTGATGTTAAACCAGAAGATATACCAGCCTTAGCAGATACTAACCCAGAAGAAATTCCTGACTGTACAGAAGCAATAATTCCTGCAAAACGGCTAGGAGTTGCTACCGCAGGGGTAGCTTCTGCTACTACAGAACTAACTTCAGAAGCAACAACAGTGCCCACAGAACGGAAAGACTTCAAATAAGTTAATGCTGCGTTAGAACGCTCTGCAATCAAAGCTTTATTTGTGTAAGCCATAGTTCCAGCTGAGCCAGCAACTGCGCCTAAAGCATAAGCCTTAAGAACTTTAGGCTCTAGCGTACTTGACTTAGAATCTTTAGCTGTGTCAGCCGCAAAAGACATACATGATATCGACAATAATGATACTAATGAAAAGTATCTTACAATAGTTGAACGTGATTCCATAAGAATCCTCCGTGATAAAAACCTATACAACAGTATAAGTAAAAGTGCAAAAATAATTAAAAACTATACTACATCACTTACATTACTCAGTTTACAATCTGATATATTCGCTGTCAAAAGGGTACCCCCTCTTGTAAAATATATTGATTTTATAGAGAAATATAAAGTTATTAAATACAATATTATCACATTGAAATTAAATTGCAAGCAGGAGGTATGGAGAATCCCCCAAACTTAGTGGAAA
>CAXNJL010000035.1:0-5297 GCA_964202625.1 Candidatus Babeliales bacterium
AAAGCTATCATAGAGCCATTAAACCGTATAAAATATACCAATCTTACAAAAATGCTTAGCTCTTTTGATAGAAATGCAGGACAAATACTTTCTGCTATAACAGTTCTCTTAGGCGTACAAGAATCACGTTTCTTATCGGATAACGCAACAATTAAAGATGCCAACAAAGCTCTCAATATACCTATAAACATAAAAGATACTACCAATACGGTAGGATTTAATCTTGAAGCATTTAATAAACTTGTGGGAGAAACGCCAGGAGCAATTAGACAACTCAAAGAATTTATTAATGATATAGTTAAAGCAAAACCAAGCGACCAATTAGATATTTACTTAAAATTTGCTCGTAGTTTTTCTGCTGAAACAAAAGAAGGCTTTAAATCTGCAGAGCTTCAAGCTATTACAAAAATACTTAAAGACTCTCAAGATCCTAAGAGCTCAATAATTCAAGAGGCGCTTGATACCATGCAACTACAGAATCTTTATGAAATAAAAAATATCACAGACCCTCAAATAAAACAGCTTTATACTACTAAAACAGAAAAAGAATCTACCGAGGTTGCTAATCTTATACATAAACAGATTATTGATTCTCACTTTTGTGCAGAAAATAATCCAGAATTAAAAAACTTAAAAAACAATCTTAAAGCTGCGTTTATAAAAACATTGCCGCTCGCATACAATAAAGTTCTTACTGAATCATACGAAAAAGCTCGCAAAGAACACGAAAAAATATAAGCGTCTAACATAAAAAGCGGCCCGGAATTTTATTAAATTCCGGGCCGCTTTTTATTAAAAAATATTATAAATGCTTTTTAAGCAGTTCTTCTATAAGCTGCGGATTTCCCTTGCCTTTAGTCTTTTGCATTGCTTGCCCAACAAAAAAGCCCCAAAGCTTATCTTTTCCACTTCTATAATCTGCTGCTTGTTTTGGATTAGCTCTGATAATTTCTTGAATAATCTTTTCAAGCTCTTGGCTATCACCCATTTGTTCTAAGCCGAGTTCTTTTACTAATAACTCTGGCTCTTTACCAGTTTCAACAAGAGCTAAAAATACCTCTTGTGCTGCACGATTATTAATAACTGAATCTGAGATTAGACCAACAAGGTTTGCGAGCTTTTTAGGCGTTACTTTAAGCTGATCAAGAGTCATATTCTCTTTAAGTAGACCCATAATATCTCTTAAAACCCAATTTATAAGCAATTTGCTTGATTTATGCGCATAAGCTTGCTCATAATAATCAGCTAATAATAGATCGTTGATCATAATTTCTGCTTCGTAAGGAGTAAGTGCATACTCTTTTACAAATCGTTCAAATTTTTCAGCTGGCAGTTCTGGCATTTGGTTTTTTATAGAAAGCAGATGCTCTTCTGTTACTATTATGCGCGGAAGATCTGGATCTATCATATAACGATAGTCAGCCGCTTCTTCTTTGGATCGCATAGAAACTGTTTTGTGCTCTTTTGTATCCCAAAGACGTGTTTCTTGGATTATTTTTTTACCTGATTCTAACTGCGTAATTTGCCGTTCTATTTCATATTCAATAGCATCAGAAATAAACTTAAACGAGTTAATATTTTTAAGCTCGCAGCGAGTTCCTAATTTTTCAGCACCTTTTTTACGTACAGAAATATTAGTATCTGCCCTAAATGCGCCTTCTTCCATATTACCTGAACAGATTTTTAAATACTGAACAATAGAACGAACTGTTTTTAAATAGGTACGAGCTTCATACGTACTTGCAATATCCGGCTGGGTTACTATTTCTAATAACGGAGTTCCGGTTCTATTAAGATCGACAAAGCTTTCATTGCTTAATGCTGAGTGAATATTTTTACCCGCATCT
Source organism: Candidatus Babeliales bacterium (assembly GCA_964202625.1). GTDB lineage: Bacteria > Babelota > Babeliae > Babelales > Babelaceae > CAXNJL01. The sequence goes on from CAXNJL010000035.1 coordinate 1,848, forward strand.
TCTTCTATATGAATACGCATAATACGAATAGTTTTAAACGTCCCATCTTCTAATTTTATTTCAACGGTGCCGTTTGAAGCTATAGGAACATCTGATTGCGTAATTTGATAATTTTTTGGCAAATCAGGGTAAAAATAATGCTTGCGCGCAAATTCAGAAACAGGAGCAATAGTACAGTTAGTTGCTAGCCCTGCAAGTAAAGCGCTTTTTAATACCGCGCTATTAAGTACAGGCAATACTCCAGGATACCCAGAGCAAACAGGACAAATATAGGTATTAGGTGATTGCGCTACTGTATTTGCACAACCACAAAAAATTTTGCTTTTGGTATTAAGCTGAACATGAATTTCTATACCTATGACTACTTCATAGTCTGGGTAGTTCTCTAAAACAGAGTGTGCCATCTTATGCGTTTCCTATGGTGTAATTTCCCCACTCACAAAGTTGTTTTTGTGAATTAAGAACAATAGTACATTTATATTTTTTTTCTAAGTATAAAACAGTGTTATATTCTATGGTGCTTATATAATCAAATATTGCTTTATGCACATGTACCATAACTGTTCCATGAGCTTTTTTAGATTCAAGATTAGATTCTAAATGGCGTAAAATTTGATAAGCTTCTGTTTCAACAGATTTAATAAATCCAGCACCATGACAAGCAAGACAGTTTTGCGTTAATTGCTGTACCAGTGTTTTTCCAGATCTTTTACGAGTCATTTGAACAAGGCCAAATTCTGAAACCTTAAGCACTACTGACTGAAATTTATCTCGCTCTTTAAGGATTTTTTCAAAAGTTCTATAAAGCTTTTGTCTATGCGAAGCTGGAGACATATCAATAAAATCAATAACTATCAGGCCACCAATATTACGTAAACGTAATTGACGAGCTGTTTCTTCAGCGGCTTCTAGATTTGTTTTAAGAATTGTTTCTTCAAGATCTGTTTTGCCCGTATAGCGACCCGTGTTTACATCAACAACGGTCATAGCTTCTGTGCTCTCTATAACAATAGATCCACCAGATTTTAAAAATACTTTTTTACAAAGGGCCTGCTCTATTTGTTTTTCTATACCATACTCATCAAAAATAGATCCTGTGCCGGTATAAAGCTTCACCTTGAGACTATGCTCTGGCGCTATACTTTTTACACACTTATAAATTTTTTGTTGCATTTCGGTATTATCACAAATTACTGATTCAACTGTTTCATCAAGATGATCACGCACTGTTTGCAAAGAAAGATCTATATCCTCATATATTTTTTCTTTGGGCTTAGCCTGAGCATATTTTTGTACAATGGTTTGCCAAACACCCACAAGATATTCTAAATCTTGTAATATTTCAGCATCAACTTTGTGTTCAGATGTTGTGCGAATAATAGCGCCCATTCCCTTAGGCAAATGAGCTTTTAAAAGATCTCTTAATCTTTGTCGCTCTTCTCTTTCTTCAATTTTTTTTGATATCCCAATTCGAGGAATATTAGGCATAAGTACCAAAAAGCGTCCAGGCAAAGTAAAACAGGTACTTAATTTAGCACCTTTTTGCCCCATAGGCTCTTTACTCACCTGTACCATTACGGTGTCGCCTTCATTAAATATCTTACTGATATCTAATTGATGGCGTTCGTTATGCTTAGGTTGCGATAATGCTTTTTCGTCTTTAGCTTCATCAGAATCACCTGATTCTGGAATATCATAATCAGCAACATCTTCAACTTCATCAACTATGCCCATTTTTTTTAGTGCAAGCTCACGATCTATTTCTGAAATATGTAAGAAACCAGCTCGTTCTTGGCCAATATCAACAAATGCGGTCTGAATTCCTGGTAAGACTTTTATAATAGTAGCCTTAAACAGTGAGCGCTCTAAATTTGTACTGGTATGGGACCAAAAATAGATATTTTGTAACTCATTATTACGCGTTATGGCAATACGAGTTTGCCATGGCGTATCATTTATTAAGATTTTTTTCATAAGGTATTTTTGGTTAAGCCTAAATAGGTAAAAATTTTTATGTATTATACAGTATAAGCATACAATAATTTTTTAAAATAGGATGGAAAAATATAAAAAAATATGTTAAAGTTCGTCTCAGACAGGATTTTAACATCTTTATACTTTATTTACTAAGGGTTTTTATGAAAAAAAATATACTATCACTTTTAATGCTGCTTTGTATTATGCCTGGCTGCAAGAAAAAATCTTCTCGTAAAACATTAAAATCTGAATCGCATTCTTCTTCTAATGCAACAACAGCAAATCAAGATCATGCAATTTTTGATGAAAACATAGATGATTTTATGTTACATGAGAAAAATGATAAAAATCCTTTTTCTGAACCAATGACCGATTTAGAAGCTGAAAGAGCTGAAGAATCTGATGATTTTGAATTTGAAGAAGAAGAAATAGTTTCTTTAAATGAACAAAAAAATGGTTTAAAAACCACCTACTATGCATTTAACCAATATAAGCTTACTCCTGACCAAAAAGCAGGCCTAGACTTAAATGTCAAACAGATCAAAACAGCACTGTCTTCAGATCCATCATGTCAATTTATAGTAGAAGGCCATGCATGCAATTCAGCTGGATCAAACAGCTATAATTTGGCGCTTTCAAACCACAGAGGAACTGAATACAAAAATCATTTAGTACAAAATAATGTTCCAGCAAAAGCTCTTAAAGTAGTTGGAAGAGGAGCTGAAATGCTTATTGTTCCTACAGGAAGCGCAGAAGAACAAGCGCCTAACAGAAGAGTAGAAGTATACGCTACTTCCCCACACAAAACTGTTTAAAAATAGCATCCATGCCATTTTCGCTGATAGATTTGCCGGTTAATTCTGAAATAAGAACTAAAGCATCTTTAAGATGATAGGATACTATTTCGTATTGAACGGCACTATCAAGCAGATTCAGTATCTCTCTTATTTTTTTTTCTAAAGAAATAAGAATTGCATGGTGTCTCTTGTTTAATAAAAAAGGCGAATCTAAGCTATCAAAGAGAGCTTGGATTTTAACCGTTATAAAAAGTTCAAGTTCTGCTAATCCACTCTGGTTTATAGTAGATGTTTGCAAAAAAGTAGTATCAACACTTCTATTGTTAGTGTTTAAGTCTGACTTGTTTTGTATCTTAATAATTTTATGTGCATAAGAACCAGAAATTTCAGCGTAAACAGCTTCTTCTTCTTGAGTTACAGATCTTGCACCATCAAATACCAATAAGATTATATCTGCTTTATGAGCTTCTTGAAAAGATCTCTTAATACCTTCTTTTTCTATAACGTCTTGCGTAGTTCTGAGCCCGGCAGTATCAATAAGTGTAAGATACATGCTGTTTTTATACATACCAGCTTCTAAGGTATCTCGAGTGGTTCCAGCTTGATTGGTAACAATAGCTCGTGCCGTTCCCAATAAAGCATTAAATAACGAAGATTTTCCACTATTAACAGATCC
>CAXNJL010000036.1:0-5287 GCA_964202625.1 Candidatus Babeliales bacterium
TTGGAGCTTTATTTTCTGGCTCGCTCGCAGGAACCCACCTTTCGCCAATATCAGATACAACCACTACTTCCTCAACAGGAGCAGCTTGTTATCACATGGACCATATAAAAACTCAATTTTGGTATGCACTACCAACAATACTTGGCTCACTTATCGCATATACTGTACTAGGTTTTTTTGTTTCTCAAACATATATTCTTCCTTTGTGTTTGCTTCTTGGAATCGGCATTATCATATTTTTTGTGCATAGCGCAGGGCAACGAAAAAAATAAAATAAGCTCTCACTCTCTGTTAAATTATTGACTTTCTTATTTGAAATTCTTTATCATAAAAATAGATAGGTAATTATATTAAATTGTAAAAAAATATATCTTACAAAAAAGGGAGAGTATATGAAACCAGTAGAAAACAGAGATATAAACTCATCTAATGATATCGCAAATATTATCGGATCACTCACAAAAGCTGCACCAAAAAAAGTTGTAGCTAAGAAAAAAGCTGCGCCTAAGAAAAAGGCTGCTGTTAAAAAAGCCGCGCCTAAGAAAGCTGCAGTTAAAAAAGCTGCTCCTAAGAAAAAGGCTACTGTTAAAAAAGCCGCAGTTAAAAAAGTAGTTGCTAAAAAAGCTGCTCCTAAGAAAAGAGTAGTTGCTAAAAAAGCTGCTCCTAAAAAAAGAGTAGTTGCTAAAAAAGCTGCTCCTAAGAGAAAATAATTGTAACTGCTACCTAGAGCTCTCATGATACACTATGTTTATTTTCATAGCCGCATTCAAGAAGTAATAGCGCATATTAAAAAACAAGAAACACAGCATTGCTGCTGTACCCACAAGAAATAGCATAAAAAAGGGGAGCTTTAAAAACTCCCCTTTTTATAGTATTAAAACAGCTTAAGGGAATACTCCTCGAAGCTCATACTGTGAAGCGATTTTATTTATAGCATACACAAATGCTGCTGTTCTTAAATCTTGCATTTCTGGATGCTGTCTAAGCAGCTCTCGTATATTGCGATAAGCATTAACCATGGTATCTTTTAATCCAGAATTAACTAAATTGTATTCGCTTGTTTCTAGCAGCAAGTTTTGATGCTCTTGCGGCACTTTTTTGCCGGTAAGCTGTTCTATTACATGAACCATCGCAAGAACATTTGAACTATCAAGTCGCTTTGAAACTCTACCAAAATCTACATAAGCTCTATTTTTTAACCATTCAAAATAAGAAACAGTTACACCGCCAGCATTTGCATAAATATCAGGCAGTATACAGGTATTTTTTGCTAATAATATCTTTTCAGCATCTGGAGTAATAGGACCATTAGCTCCTTCTATAATTATTTTAGCCATAATTTTTGATGCATTATGAACAGTAATCTGATTTTCTAAAGCTGCAGGAACTAAGATATCACAGGGGTATTCTAAAAGTAGGTTTGATGGCAAAATATTCTTACTTTTTTTAAAATTCAAAATAGATCCAGTTTGTTTTCTATGCTCAAGAACATCTAAAACATCTAAGCCGTTGCTATCATAAATAGCCCCTTCATATTCTGCTAAGCCGACAATAAGCGCTCCAGCTTCTTGTAAAAAACGGGCAGCATGGGAGCCGACGTTACCAAGGCCCTGTACAATAACTTTTTTGCCCTCTAGACCAACAGTTAACCCAAGTGCTTTCATATCAGCTGAGCAAGCAACTACTTCTTCAGCTGCATATAAAATACCACGACCCGTTGCTTCTGTTCTTCCTACTATACCGCCCATAGCAATCGGCTTACCGGTAACGCAGCCAAGCCCATTGCTATCTTTAGGGTTTAATTGGCAATAAGTATCGGCTATCCATGCCATTTCTCGCGAACTTGTGCCGTAATCAGGAGCAGGGACATCTATTGTAGGGCCCATATAATTATGTTTTATAAGCTCAAAAGCATAACGACGTGTAATGCGTTCTAACTCTTCTATAGTATATTTTTTAGGATCTATTTTAATACCGCCTTTTGCTCCGCCAAAGGGCAAATCTACGATAGCGCACTTATAACTCATAAGAGCTGCAAGCGCCTTTACTTCATCGTGTGTGACACACTCGCTATAACGAATGCCGCCTTTAAGAGGTGATTTATAAGCACTGTGATGCACACGATATGCTTCTATAAGCTCGTAGGCGTCACCTATTTTTACAGGAAAGTTTAAAAGTAAGCTACTATCACATTCTTTAATAGTAGCAAGTAGGCCAGATGAGTGCGTGGTAAATTGTGCAGCTTTATCAAAAAAACTTCCTACTTCATCAAAAAAATTCATCTTTATTTCTTTCTTTTTTAACTATTCGTCTTCTTCTTCGTCAGCGTCTTCTTGCATCATTTGCTGGAGTGGATCAACTTCTTTGGGTAAATCTTTACTCATACACAAAGCGCCATCTTTAAGAATATGGTAATCGTCTTCTATGCGTATGCCAATATGTTCTCTCGGCATATAGATACCAGGCTCTATAGTTATAACGTCACCTATTTGTAGTGGTTCACTTATATTTCCCACATCATGTACATCAAGGCCCAAAAAGTGCCCTATGGTGTGCGTAAAATAGGTATCGTATCCACGTTCTTTTAAAAACTGCAGAGCAAGGTGTTGTAATGATTTTTCTGGCTGTTGGTTATTGTTTATAAAATAACCAGGTTTTGCTTGGCTTGCTACAAATTTTTGGGTTGCAAGAACTATGTTATAGACTTCTCTTTGACGCTTTGAAAAAATTCCAGATACAGGATAGGTACGAGTTATATCTGCGCAATAATAATCAAGTTCAGCACCGATATCTATAACAACCAGCTCGCCTTTTTTAAGCTTATTATTATTTTGATGATAATGGAGTACCGTACTATTTTTACCGCTCGCAATAATAGACGGAAAAGCAGCTTTGCCGCCAGTTTCTGTAAATAAATATTCTATAGTTGCTTGCAGTTCAGATTCTTTTTTGCCTTCTTCTATAAGTTGGCTTACTCCGTTATGCGCAACCATAGTGTATTCTATGGCTTTATATAAAAGATCAATTTCGTTTCTGCTTTTTACTCTGCGCATACTTGCAACAACAGGAGATATATCTATCTGTTTTTTTTGTAACTCAGGTAAAAATTGAGCAATACGCAAAAGCGTTATTTGATGTTCTACATAAGACTGTGAAGAATCAGGGCATAACGTATAAACTAGCTTATTTTGTGCAATAATCTGCTGTAAATCTTTTAATAGAATACATACTTCTTCTGAGCTAAATAACTGTGAAAGCGTAAAACCTTTACAGTTTTCACCCAAATAAGAAATTTTATCTACGCCAAGTAACACGGGATTCGTTTCTGGAGTAATCGTACCCAAAACCCAATCAGATCGGGTTGGACTGTATTTAGCAATATATAGCGTACTTTTACCAGAAAAATCTACTAGTAAAAAAACACCTGGCTCTGTTATGCCGGTAAGATAATAGAAAGAACTTTCTTGGCGAAACGTAGTTCTTTGTGTATCAAAACCAGAGGCAAGAAAAATAACTCCCTCTGGTTTATCTGAATTTTGACCAATAATTCTTTTAAGTAATTCTTTGCGGCGCGTTTGGTATACTATCTGATCTTGCATAATACTCTCGAAGTAATAATAATATTGTATGAATTTTTTATTACTTCGTAGTATATCTTAAATTAGATAAAAGCGCCTCTTAGAAAAATCTCGTTTAGCGAGAAAAATACCCAAAATAACCGATATGATTTGCAGCATAAACTATAAGTACTATTAAAAGAGCTAATGCAGCAATATCAAGAACTCTAGATGATACAGACATATTTCCAAGCAATGGTCTTAATACGGTATCAAAAATACCAACAATAACCATTAAAACTAACCAAAAAACAAGCAATTCTATGAGTAAATTCAACATAACAATCTCCTAATACATAAAAACAAATACTACTACCTGCTCAGCCTAAAATAGGAGAAACAAAGATAGCAATATATTTCTTTCTTATTATTCTTTAATTAAATTAAACCTTGACAAATATAAAATATTCTGTAATATAAAAAATATAACAATACAAGATAAGCAGTTAAACACCCTGGAGAAAAACATGAACTTCTATAAAAAAACAAACTTTTATCCGTTACTATTAATTCTTTTTTTAGCCTGCCCGCTCAACAGCATGTGGTTTAAAAAATTGCCTAAAGTAAAGTTCCCCAAAGCCAAAGTTTTTATGTCGCTAGCAGCAATTGTAGCCACAATAAAAATTAAAAAAAGTGAATATTCTAACGAACTTGATCTTCAAAAAATATCTGTGGACGAACAAGCAGGGGGGAAAATAGAAATTTCCCAAATAAATTGCCCATCAGATGCCTTGCTAGCAAATCTTCACGATCAGGGCAAAGAGGTATGTATTTTTTCTTGTGAAAAAAGCGAACAAGTGACAAAAATTATTAAAAAAACACTCGAAAAAGAAAGAGAAATGGCAGAAGATTATTATGTTTTTTATCATGGACAAACAGGTAGCCATAAAGTATTACAAGATCTAACTACAGAATTAATGGCTGAAGAATCGCCAGAAAAATTTTCTAATTTTATTGCCTTGCGCGATCCAAAAAATTTTCAAGCAGTACAATCCGCTCAACATTTTTTGGATCAAAATAACCCAAATTTCTCGTTCCGTGATGATCAAGATAAAAAAATAAGGAAGCATCTTCTTTCTGTAAATTTGTCACTTTTTGGCAATATCCATTGGAGCGGAAGAAATGCCGGAGAGTGCTCGGCTGATTATTTTTTTAGGAATATAAGTGCTTATGAAAAATCATCAAAAGAACTATTAGAAAGCTTTCTGTTCAATCATAATTTTCCTAAAAATTATTTGCAGCAAATCATTCTTATGCAAGAGGATATAGCTCGACATGGGAATTTAATTCAAATATGTATCCCCAAAAAAGGTATTGATTTTTATGCTTATACCTCTCAACCATTGGGACGTCCGACAGGTATACCGCTTAGCACCATCCTGGCAAGATATCCAAATCAAAATGATTTTAACAAAATTTATTGTTTACAAGCACGAATTGTTCTTTCTTCTGGCGTATTAGATCCCAAATCGGGCGTTAAAATGTATCAATATTCTTTAGCAGACGAAAAAGCTCTTTCTTCTTATGATAAAAAGCTTAAAACTTTGGTATCTGAAATTGTCAGACCCAAAACATTTAAAGAAGAAAAAGAAGCTGTTCAAGCAAAATATGCCTATCTCAAAGATGAAATTGATGCGGAATATGCAGAATGGCAAAAAAGCAGAGCGGCA
>CAXNJL010000037.1:0-5225 GCA_964202625.1 Candidatus Babeliales bacterium
TTTATAATAAGGCGCATCGCATGTTGCGCAGGTTGTTACCCCGTTACCCCAAAAGTCAGCTTCTCCTTCAATTTCCAATCTCTTAGGAGTTGCTCCAGAAGCTATAATAATAGAAAGAGCTTTTAAACTACGCCCTTCTGCTAAAGTAACTTTAAACGGCCAAGAAGAACAATCTATAGTCTCAGCAGATTCATTAATAATATGTGCACCAAAACTTTCTGCTTGCTTACGCAGGTTACCTATAAGAACCGAACCTAATAAACGTTCTGTTGCTGGCCAATTTTCTACATAAGAAGTACCCGTAAGTTGACCACCAGCCAAAGGGCCGGCTAAAACAACCGTATGCAAGCGAGCTCGTGCTCCATACAGCGCGGCACTGAGCCCAGCAGGACCAGAACCTATAATAAGTAAGGGGACAATATCTTCTTGCTTGGGCAACATATCGAGATTGTAGGATGGTTTTTGTGTATATCTACCAAGATATACACCAACAAACACAAGAAATAATAAGCTTGAAAAAGCACCTATAAAAACTTTTTTAGAAAAAAACATCTTCATAATAAACCAACTTTATCGTAAAAAAAAAATAGTATTATATCTCTACAGAGTATACCTGTACTAGTTTATTGAAGCAATCTATACTAGTCTGGGAAAAACTAAACAAATACGTATCTATGTAAAAACCAAAGAGATCATGATGAATATAAAAAATCAAACAGTTTTTTTAACGCTCGCAACTCTCTGCTCAGCGCCCAGCTTAACGACAAGCCTACCGACAGAATATAAAAAAACACTCTTTTTACTCGAAAAACTTATACAAAAAAAAAACAGACCAATCAGCAAAGAAACTATTATTGCTATTCAAAACTCTATAAAAAATAATTCTTTACACCCTCAGCAACTTACACTTATATTAAAAAGTATTTTAATCGAGCTGAATAAAAACGGTAACACGCTATCAACCGATACTTTTTTAAAAAAATTTGAATATATACCTGAAGAATTATCTTCTTTAGAACCGATAATAGTCAATAATAAACTGTTACTAGAACTAGAAGATGCGCTACAAAACATAGACACCCCTCTTTACGCGCAAACATTCAGAAACATAGATTCTTTTCTTGAATCAATCTCTTTTTATACTATAACAAAAAGAGTAGCACCCTATGTTGCCCTGGCTGCTTATATACAAGCAACACAAACAGCTTACTTAAATATTTTTGATCCGAAAAAAGAGGGTAAAGAAGGTGAAGTTAAAAAACAAGCACCATCAAACGCTTTAAATTTTTCTGTATCAGAAACAATTGGCCGAGGCTTACTTAAAATTCATGAAAAACCGTTATTAGAACTGAGTATATACTCACTTTTTTTACCGACACTCAAAAAAGATGCTTCTGAACTCGTTGCTTATATGCTTGTACAAACAGAAAAATTAGCAGCGCTGCTTAAAAATAAACCTCTACCATCACAAAAAATAAGCAAAAAACCAACCGTGAATTTTGATGATATAGCTGGAAAACAAGAGATAAAAAATCTGTTTTTAAAAAATATCTCGCAAACTCCTGATTCAGAAAGAGGCTTTCTTTTTGTTGGTGAATCTGGATTAGCAAAAGAATGCGCTTATGCTCTTGCAGGAGAAATAAAAGCATGCGAAATATACGAAATGCATGCATCTGCGCTCTTAAAAGAGAATCTTAAAGAAACCGTTAAAAAAATAAATCCCCAATCACCACTGGTACTTATTATTGACAATATAGATTGGATTTTAGAAGAAAAAAATTATGATGCAAAAGGAGTAGCAGAACTTATAGAAACTATAAAAGCTCTTACGAATAAAAATAAAAAAGAATATATAGTTCTTGTTTGTATTGCTGATACGACAAACAGCCTTAACCAGAAATTCCAAGAAGAAACAAAAATCAGCTCTCTTGTTTATTTTTCTAAACCAAGCCTACAAGAAAGATACGCTTTTTTTAAGAAAAAAACAGCCAAAAACTCTGCTGAATTAGACCAAGAGATCGATCTCAACTATCTTGCAGGAGCTACAGAAGGCGCAAGCTACGAACAATTAACACAGGTGTATAATCAAGCGGTATCTTCTGCCAATACAAACAAAGAACTGCTTAATCCTTCTCACTTTGAAGCAAGCCTGGATAGACAAATACGTTGCATAGAGCCGGGCGAAGAACAAGTCCCCCTAGGGAAAAAGCGTTTACTCGCAGCACACTATGCAGGCTCTATAGTTGCGCAAAAAATCTTATTTCCTGAAACTAAGATAGCAAAAGCCACTCTTTATTTAGTTAAGACTACTCATAATACGTATAAAAACGGCGCACTTTTTACGTATACTACGCATGATGAACAAAAAATTTCTTCTGCAAGCTATTTACGCAAAAAAATAGTGTATCTCTTAGCAGGAAAAGAAGCACAAAGCATGATGCACGGCGATTACGATCAAAGTAATAATCAAGCAACTACACAAGAAGCTTACAAAATCGCTTATACCCTTTTGCTACAGGGCATACAAGAAGAAACGCTTGATGCAGTAACCAAAGAACAGATAAAACGGAACGCATGGGAACTCTATGCAAGCTCTCTTAAACAAGCACAAGAACTCGTAGAAAAAAACAAGCAGAATATACAAAAAATAGCCGGACTTCTTGAAGAAAGAACAACTATTTTAAGCAAAGATATAGACGAATTATATATACAACAAGATTAGTTCTGTTGAGTTTTTGATTTTTAACATAATAAAGCCTCGCATGAAAATATAATTCATGCGAGGCTTTATTGTTAATCTTTACGTATCGCTTTAAGATTTTTTACGATATTTCGGGGGAAGTTCAGCTTGAGAAGCAAGAATCATACGAGAACATAAATTCACGCTTTTTTCTTGCTCCAAATCACTTTCTAATTGAGAAACTTGTTTCATAAGATAGAATTTCTTTGCTGTTACTTTAAATATATTTTCATAAAAATAGTCTATTCCAGACTGATCTTTATTCCTTTTTGCTTGTGCAAAAGAATGTTTCAACCAAGCTTCTTCTTTTTCAGAAATAAGTATATCCTCTTTAACCACTTCTATTTCTTCAATAATTTCATCAAAAGAACAGAGTCCTTTTTTTGCTAATTCTAATCTTTGAGACAGAAAAGATTTCATGGTAACGAGTGCATGTAACTGATCAGCTAAGACCAATTTCGACTCGCTTAAAGCTTTAAAATCAGCACTCATTTTTAAAAGAACCTTATTTTTTTCTTCACTTTCTGGCTGAGCAACAAACTCTTTTCTTTGCTGCAAGTAATTATTCTGTTGTTCTTCAACTTTTTGATATGCAGCCAATTTTACTTTATATTCAATCTCTTTTAACCTAAGATCTAGGCGTTTTTCACCTATATCAAGCTTTTGAGAATTTCTTTGAAGAAGTTGTTTATACAAATCGCGATCAACTGATTTCTTATCACACACTTTACCTGCAGCGGCACCATTACAAAGCTGCGCCAAAAAAGCAAAGAGAACTATATAAAGGTTAAAATTAAATACTTTTTTCATATGTTATTCTTTCTGTAGAACCTGTTGTTATGTTTATTTATAAGTAAAACTTATTTTATTATAACAAATTTATTTCAGATTGTCAACAATTTTACAGATTTATTTGATATAGCCCTAGCAAGAAGATTAGCTCTGGACAAAAAGGTAAAAAAAAACTATACTTTTTAACAGAGAATAATAAAACTTATATTATGGAGAAAAAGGGCCAATGAGCTGCAAATCTAATATTTCAATTAACGTTAACGATAATGTTGAACGTGCGTTAAGACAACTTAAGAAGAAAATTGAACGTGAAGGTGTTGTACGCGACATGAAACGTCTTGCTTACTTTGAGTCTCCTACACAAAAAAGACGTAAACGTATGATGCGTGCTATTAAGCAAAATTGGATCAGAATCGCTTCTCTTAAACTTGTATAATACTGCTAGCATCACTCGTGAATAAAGCTTCTTTAAGAAATAACAGTGTAAAAAAAGCCAGAAAAGAATCACTTTTTTTGCGAGAGATATCAAGCCTCTACTTACAAGCGGCTTACGATGACCCAAAATTACCGCTCATAACTATTACGAACGTAGAGTTATCAAGCGATAAAGGCATTGTAAGAGTCTTTTTCTATTGCCCTGAAGGCAAAGAACATTTTGAGACGATCTTGGACAGACTTATATTATATAAGCCTTCTTTGCGTAAAGCTCTTGCTTCACGTATCGATTCTAGATATACACCAGATATTATATTTACTTTTGATACACAACAAGCAAAACATCTTCGCGTAGAATATCTTATAGAAAAAGTAAAAGGTGAACAAGGGTAATTCTTTGATTCCAACTATCTTTGTTGCCCTATGCGCTCTGTGCTGGGGCTCTTTTTTAAATATGCTTGGCTATAGACTGGTTCAAGACGCATCACTTTTAACTGCGCGATCTTTTTGTCCCAGCTGTAAAAAAACTATTGCCTGGTACGATCTTGTGCCAGTTCTTTCTTGGCTTATCTTAAAAAGAAGATGCCGGTGGTGCTTTCAGCCCATTTCTTTTTTGTACCCATTCATAGAACTCTGCTCTCTTTTTCTTTTTACCTATCTTTATACGCTTTATAGTTCTGGACTTCTTAGTTTAGAAACAAGCTGTACCTATATTCTTTTTTTATCAGCGCTGCTGGTTACCATACGGTCTGACACAGAATATTTACTTATTTCAAGCTTTGCTACGCTCTATCTTATACCGTGTGCTTTTTTAGCGAGCGCTGCTGGTTATCTGCCTATTACGTTAACAGAAAGCGTACTAGCTGCTTTTTTAGGCTATGCGTTCTTATGGTTTATAGCAAAAGCGTTTTATCTTGTTCGCAAAAAAGAGGGCATAGGTGAAGGCGATTTTGGACTTCTTGCCATGATCGGCAGCTTTACCGGAATACACGGCGTGCTCCAAGCTGTAACTCTAGGGTCTTGCCTAGGGACAATTTTAGGAATCTGCTATCTTATAATCTGGCCATCAGAAGAAGAACCACGATTGCCGTTTGGGCTCTTTCTTTCTTTAGGCGCTTGCATATATCTTTTATGCCAAATCATCTGATAGGATAGTAAAAACATTGTCTTGGTCTACAGACAAGATATCTAATTCGCCATCTCCATCAATATCAGCCGCGGCTAGCATAACAAAATCTTTTGGACCTATTTTTGCCTT
>CAXNJL010000038.1:0-5172 GCA_964202625.1 Candidatus Babeliales bacterium
TTCAGGTTGGTTTTTATCGTTCCACAAAAGTATCTGCTGTTGAAGCTGCCTTGGATATAGCACATTATGGCAAAACGCATCTTTATGAGATCATTATTTTGGATACTGCTGGCAGACTGCACGTAGATAAAGATTTAATGAAAGAACTCAAAGATATAGACGCTTTAGTGTGCCCTAAGTATAAATTTTTAGTTCTTGATGCTATGATTGGTCAAGAGTCTTTGGTTGTTGCCCAGATGTTTGAGAAAGAAATCGGCTTTACTGGCGCTATTTTAACTAAATTTGATAGTCAAACTCGTGGCGGCGTTGCTCTTGCCTTTAAATATATACTCAAGAAGCCTCTTTTGTTTCTAGGTACTGGTGAAAAAGTAGAAAATTTTGAGCTTTTTAGGCCAGAACGATTAGTAAAGCGTATATTGGGAATGGGAGATATAGCGAGCTTAGTTGAAAGAGCTGAAGAGAAAATCAAACAAAGTGAACAGGAAGCATTATATAAGTCTATGAAAAATGGCAAAATGACACTTCGTGATTTTGCTGATCAGATGAATATGGTAGCAAAACTCGGTTCTTTGGGAGATTTAATGAAGTATCTTCCTGGGTCAGCTAGAGTTGAAGTTACTGATGATAAAGTAGCAGAAGCTGAAGTTGAACTTAAAAAGTTTAAAGCTATTATGGGCTCTATGACAGAAAAAGAGCAATTAAATTGTAAGCTTCTTGATGCTTCAAGAAGAAAAAGAATAGCCAGTGGTTCTGGTGTTCAGATAAGTGATATAGAAGGGTTAATTTCTCGGTTTGAACAAAGCCAGCAGTTTATGAAGCTTTTCAAGAAAATGGGTCGTTTTTAGATTTTATCAATAATTAAGGATAGAAAACATGTCAGTTAAGATTAGATTAGCAAGAATAGGTAAGAAGCATGCTCCTTACTATCGTATAGTCGCAATAGACTCTAGAAAAAAAAGAGATGGAGCTTCTTTGGAAATTTTAGGTACCTATAATCCTCTTAAGGGTGAATTAGTACAATTCCATAACGATAGAATCGAAGACTGGGTTTCTAAGGGTGCAATTGCTACTGATGCAGTAAAGAAATTGCAAAAAATGTATCAGCAAAAGGGAATTGTGGCTTAAGCTATGACAAAAAAACTTATAGAGTATATGATAAGCACCTTGGTTGATAAGCCTCAATTGGTTAAAATTGAAGAAATTGAATCACAGGGCAAGCACATAGTAGAGATTCGTGTTACTCCTCATGATTTGCCTAAATTAATAGGTAAAGAGGGTCGAGTATTTAGAACTTTAAGATCTATAGTTCATATTTTAAGTGTTTCTCGACCAACAGATATTGTAGTAGATATTCTCAAAGAATAAATGATTATTTCCATAGCAACTATTTTTCCAGAACTTTATAAGCCATTTTTTGATACAAGTTTGCTCAAGCGGGCTAAAAATCAAAAGATAGTGGATTTTGATGTAAGTTGTTTATTTGACTATGTCTCTCCTAAAGAGCGAATTGACGCTCCTACTTTTGGTCATAATGCAGGAATGCTTATTAAGCCAACGGTTGTAGAGGCAGCAGTACATGCTCATCAAGAACGCCACGGAGAAGCTTATAGAATATTTTTTTCTCCGCACGGTAAAAAATTAACTCAGCGCGTTGCTCAGGACATAGCTCATAAGTGGCAAGAAAAAGGCCATTTATTGTTAATTCCTGCTCGTTATGAGGGAATTGATGCCCGAGCAGAAGAAGAATATGCGGATGAAATTATATCTATAGGTGATTATGTGCTTATGGGTGGAGATATTCCTGCAATGGTTTTAATAGAATCAATTGTTCGTTTAATTCCTGGTATAGTAGGTAAACAACAATCTGTTGATCTAGACTCATTTACTGGAGCATTTTTAGATAATCCTGAATATACTGAACCAGTTGTTTGGCATGACAGAGTGGTTCCTGAGATTATTCGCTCAGGAGATCATAAAAAGATTCAAGAATGGTCAGAAAAAGTTGCAGCTGAGAGAACAGTAGTTTCTCATTTTGACTGGTTTAGAAAGCATGCACAAAGCAAAAAAGAATATGCTTTAGCTTCTGGTGCTATGCCAGCACATTACGTAGCTTTGATGCATGATGAAATAAACTTACCGGGAGAACGCATAGGAACAACGTCAGTAACGTCTTTGGACATACATGATATTGCTCGCTCTGCTAGAACGTATGGATGCAAAGGCTACTCTATTGTTACGCCGTTGATTGATCAGCAAAAGATAGTGCAGCGTTTACTTGATTTTTGGCAAACGGGAACTGGAATTGACTATAATCCTCACAGGCATGAAGCTTTAGATTATGTGTATCTGCGGAGCTCTCTTGATGAAGTTATTGCCGATATCGAAAGATTAGAAGGCCAAAAACCGTTATTAATAGCTACCTCTGCTTTATCTCAAGCAGAACATAAAGCAATTAGTTATCATGATCAAGAGATTGTTTGGAAGCAGAAGCGGCCTGTTTTGATTTTGTTTGGAACGGGTAGAGGTTTATCAAATAGTATATTAGAGAGATGCGACTTTATACTTTTGCCTGTTTTTGGTTTATCTGATTTTAATCATTTATCAGTAAGATCTGCAGCAGCAATAGTCTTTGATCGTTGGCTGGGTATAAATCCAGTAATATAATAAAAAATAACAGACTAAAATAATAAGGATTCATATGAAGGCAACAAAATATACTAAAGAAACTATCATGGAAATCGGCGTTTTTGACCGAGGTTTTCCTGAGTTTCGTGTTGGCGACGCTGTAGCAGTTGCTCAAAAAATTAAAGAAGGCGAAAAAGAACGAATTCAAATGTTCGAAGGCGATGTAATTGCATTCCGTCGTCATGGAATCGCTACTACCTTTACGGTACGTCGCATGGGTGCGAACAACGTTCCTGTAGAACGCGTGTTCCCTTACTATTCTCCTTTGATAGAATCTATAGCATTTGTAAGCCGCGGAAAAGTCCGCCGTGCTAAACTCTTCTACATAAGAGATCGCATTGGCAAGGCTGCTCGTGTTAAAAAGATGGTTATAAGAAAAGATAAGCCAGCTAAAACTCAAGCAGTTTAAGCGCATATTTCTTTACCAAGATATATAAAAAGAGCATAACCCTCAAAAAGTTATGCTCTTTTTATTATTTTTGATTTTTGGCAGTTTTTTTCTTAACTTTAACTACTTTATATTCATAGTCCCCGTCTGTATCAGTATCATCAAAATCAGAATCTTCTGAATCAGAGTTATAATAATGGTTATTGACTACGGTTTTTTCTATTGGCCGTTTATCTACAGTAGTATACACAACTTGTGGCTCTGTATTATATGATCTATTATTTCTTGCTACAGACGATGCTACCATAGTCCCAGCCAGAAACCCTATTCCACCACCCAAAACTCCTGCTCCCGCACCACTCATGCGTGTCTCAACAGGCACAGTAAAAGCTATTGCTGTGATATATAAAAATATATATACGTATCGATTCATAATCCCCCCTTTGTTTTTATCTTTAAAATTAAGTTTGCATATAAATATATAGTAGCAATAATTTAAAGTTGCAATCAACAATTATTTAAATATATGATTTTATATGCTTAGCTAGCAGTATTTTGTGAAAGAGAACTATTTCTGTTAATCTAGAGTAACTTCTAAAAAAACATGTTATACAAAATTAAAGGTTCTCTATGCGTATAAAAGCTCTATTTATAATTAGTTTCTGTATCTCTATTTTTTCTAGTCAGCTTTCTGCTTCAGGGTTTATACAAAAGGCTTTATTGGGGCCAATAGCAGGTTCTTGCGGATATGCCCTAGGCGGAATTATTGGAGATGGCCTAGATGCGCGTTTTAACGAAATAAGTACTCTAGAAAAAGCAAATATAGCTATCGGCAATGGTAGTTTTGATGTCTATCGTAAAAGCATAGAACATTTAGTTTCAGAGCGCAAAACAAGACCTGTTTCAGCGCTAGAAGCTTTTTTTTACCTGAGAAAAGATGCCCCACATATACAACATTTTGCTTATGGGAGCTCTTTATTAGCAGCAGCTTCTTGTAATACTGTTGGCTTGGCAACTTGGGCCTTGGCGCTTGGAGCTCTTAATTTCCATAAAATAGTAGATACAGAAGAATATATAGCTTATCTTTCTAAGACGATCGAAGATTCTAAAAAAAACAGTTAGATTTTTTTAGAATCTCTTTCTTATTTCAGTTTGCTCGCTTATATTGAAATAAGAGATATAAATCACTCTTCTTATTTCAGTTTGGGCCGCTAAACTGAAATAAGAAGCATAAAAAAAGAGAAAAATAGGAGAAAAATGGAAGATTTAATTTTAGGGTTTTTTGCTTGGTCAAATCAATCAATAGATACTTTTTTTCTTACGTTTAGTTTGCTTTGGTTTTTTTTCTTTTTTTTACTCAGTTTTGCACGCTTTTTTTTAACTAAAAAGTGGCTACAACTTTATAAAGATGTGTATAGTAAATATATTGTTTTTGAAGATATAGGTATCGTGCCAGGGAGTTTAACATCTTTGCAGAAAAATAGATTGCCTAAAATAATAGGCTTCTCTCTATTCTTTTTGCTTATTTATTTCTTAGGGGCTAATAAAATAGTAAGTTTTATTGTAGAAAAGCCATTTTATTATTTTCAGATAGGTTTTGGGTTCTTGCTAGGAGAAATTTATATCCTGCTAGATTTTTTGTTTGGAATATTTTTATTTCTCTTTGTTCGTCGTCATTCTGAAGATATTTCAGGTACGGTTTATTTTAAAAAAAATATAGTCGCTGCGCTGCGAATATTGGGTATGAGTCAAAGATTTCTTTACTTTCTTCTTTTGACGATTTTTATACCGACATATTATATGTACGGCCTGTTATTTTCTTTAGGGCTTAATTATGTTTCGATTCTTCTTTTTGGCTATGTTTCCAGAATAGAATAAATTTTTTGCAAAACCCAACACAGAACCTAGGAAAAATTAAGAATGGTCGATAAAATAATAGATTTTAAGACTCGCATAGTTTTAGATCAAAAAGAAGAAAAATATTTAAAGCTATTGCAAACTATTCTTGAAGAATGGAATTCGTCAGAAGACGAAGATTTATTTTAGCATGTGCGGTAAGATCTAATTTTTTTATTTTGATACACTGCTATAAAATCTTG
>CAXNJL010000039.1:0-5116 GCA_964202625.1 Candidatus Babeliales bacterium
AAAGAAAAATTCCCTGAATGTAATAATGACCTTGACGAGTGGCCTTATGGCAAAGAAGAAAATATGAATTATTGTAATGCCATCAGACATATTTATTCCGCTGAATGGTCTGTTAAACGTGATCGGCAATAAATAAATTATTAAGAATCCCCGTTACTCATAAAAAAGTAGCGGGGATTTTATTTTTGTTAATCTATTTTTTGAGCTAACCGATTGATCACCTTATTCATAGTGGCATAATAATGGGGAATATCAGATAAAATAACTCGCGATGCTTCTATGCTATAGGTATGCGAAGTTTCATTTCTACTATCAGCCATATCAATACATATACTTGCTTCTTCTAATGTACATACACCAGTTTTATAAGAAGCATGAAATACCTTCTTGGGACTTAGGTGATCTTCTAAAGTATCTATTGTTTTAAGATATTTTTTTAAAAACTTCCAAAAACTTTCATAGGTATATTCAAACCTTTGAATTATAGAATCTTCTGCAGCTAGAACAAATGTTTGATTATTCATGCTTTTCGCTTGACTGAGAACATCAAAAGAATCTAACAGTGTTTTAAGCGCTTTTTCAAGCTGCTCAAGATCTAATTTTAATCTTTCCATACAATTCCCTCACGCAGTATAATACTTTTAAGTTCTAGGGGAATATTGTGCATATCAACAATATCTATATCAAGAGCAAGAGGTAAATTTGCCAAAGTAACTCGAGCTCGAGCCATCTCAGCCAATCTAATAGAGCTTCCAATATCTATTGCTATATCTAAGTCAGATTTTATAGAATTATCTCCGCGCGCATATGAGCCAAATACCATTACTTTTGCTGTAGGAAAATGATAATCTATGGCTTTTAATATCCAATTTTTATATTCTTGCTTTAAAGTATCGTTCATGGTTTTATTTCTTGCGTTTATTTTTATAATTTTTAGAAGATTATCTAAGTATACCCCAAATAGTTAATCAAAGAACTCTTTTTTCTTCTTTTTCTTCCCCTGAACTTTCTTCTCATAAGCACTCAAAGCTTTTCTTACATCTTTAAAACGCCTGTCATGTTTAAAAAGATATAAAGCTGCTTTTACGCAACGCTTGGCGTCGCCTCTTCTGCGGGCGTCATTAAAATCTATAGGAACCAGCTTTTTCCCCTGTACTACAAAATTACCAACAACCAGATCTTCGTGATTTAAACTACTAAGCGGAGCAATATTTTCACGAATTATAGCGTCTGTAGGGTAGAGGCCCTGAAGCATAATACAGGTTAATAAATTGATCCCCTGAATATATTCTGTAGTTGCCGTAGGCTTGACCATCTGCTTTTTAGTAAAATCGCTTTCTACTTTATACCGGGGTTCTTTTAACGTCGGCTTACTTCTTTGGTTCCAACGAGCTATATCTAAACCATCTTTTTCTGTATAGAGAATACAATAAGGCTTTTCTGCAGCACTATTTTGGGCATATAAGCTAACACCAGGATATGAACACAGTTTTTCTATAGTTGCTTTATCAGACTGGACACATAAAAAATTTCCAACCTTTAAAAGCGCTTTTAAAAATGGCTCAGATAAAGTTTTTATTTCTGGTAAATCATGGACAATAGTAACATCGGGATATTCACATCTGCCAAACCGCTCTACAAGTTCGCGATCTATTTTAGCAGGGTTTAAAAGCACTATATTGGTATGCTTATGCTTTTCAATCATGGCAAGGAGGTTGTGATGGCCAGTTTTAGGCATAAGCACAAACGTTGCATTCTTATTTTTAAGAAAATCAAAAGAAACAAACGGCTTGCCCTCACACATTTCTAAAACAGTATAAGGCCTTTTGTAACTCTTAAAAAGCGTATCAAGCGATTGCTGTAAGCTTGCTGTATAGATTAAGCCATACGGTATAAAAAGCGTAAAAAGTAGAAATCTATAAAAAACATGTATTTTTTTTAACATAGTTATTCCCAATCGTAAAAAATATCGGTTATCAGTACTGCAGCCTAATATATCTGGATAGAAAAGACAACTCTTGTTAACCCATACATAAATATACTATTATTAATAAAAATAGGAGATAATAAGTTTTCTTATTTTTAATAGAGTTTATATATTAAGAAAGGGGAACGTATGAATAAGTATCTATATGTATCGTTTTTTGCCGTAGCGCTTGGTTTTTTGGTTCTTGAATCAAAAACAAATAAAAGAAAATGCTTAAGACGTCAACCAGCAAAAAGTTCTGCATCACAATACAAAGCGACCAGTGCTTTTTATAATCATTTTGTGATAGATGATATAACTGCTCCAGGAAGAGTCTGGAACGAAGAATTTACTTCTGGTATACGTTAAAAAATTATACGGTATTAAAATCAAACGTTTTGAGAGTACCCTCTACTTGGTGATAAAATTGTAGCGTCACTTCTGGTGCGCCTGAAGTAGAAACAAAAATAATTTTTTCTACTGAGCTATACGGCTTTATTTCAATGGTGTCTTGTTCTTCTAGCGTATGTTCGCGCAACAGTTTTTTTACGTCTTTATTTTCTCTATAAATTCCATAGCCAACTGGTGCCACAAAAAGCGGTACAAGTGGCCAATAATATAAAAATGATGGCAGACCAGCAGCATACACAAAAAGTGAAGCATCTGTTTTTATAAAAGGAAATATTCTTTCTGATGGAATAAGTTCTCTATCAATATATCCTGGGCGTATAAAAAAGCTTTTGCTCGTATTATTTATCATATTAAATTGTATTGGCTGAAAGCCGTATAATAAGAGATTAACTCCAAAAAAAGCGTGTGCATCGTGTGCTGTATAAGCATGAGCATAGACAGAAAGATCGTTTTCTATAACATCATGAGATTGATTAAAGTGAGGGAGCTTTTTGAGAGATTTTCTAAAGCTACAGCCAGAAAGAAAGAGCAAGAGAAATAGTATAGAGTAAGAATTTTTATGGTATATATATAAAAAATTAATCATGGTCGCCTTGTTTTATTATGCTTTTTTTTATACTCTATACGTATATCTCTACGTTATAAAATAATCACAAAAGAGTCAACTTCGCGAGCTTTTCTATGCGCCTATTACGCCTAATACTAATTCTTTTTTTATGTTTTCAGGCAAATAATGTGTCTGCCGAACGAACAACGCTTACAAGCTTTTTTTCTTTTTGTTCTCATGTAGCTCAAGGGTTAGATGATATGAATAAGCAAAACAGAGAAGAGCTCTATAATAATATTGAACCAATGCTTCCAGAAACTTGGAAGAATAAAAAAAACACCGATAATTCACCAAGTGATACGGTTGATGGTAAAGAAGATAAAGAACAACAAAAAAAAATAATAGGCTTTGATAATCTAGCAGGAAAAATTCCTGAAGATGTAAAAGAAATTTTATTATTCTTAAAAGATCCTTCGCAGCTTAATGCGCTGGGGATATCTGAACCACGGGGAATTTTGCTTGTAGGTCCGCCAGGAAATGGAAAAACATCGATAGCACGCGCAATTGCCGGTGAATGTAACGCTAGTTTTTTTAGTGCTACCGGATCAGAGTTTATAGAAATGTACGTAGGTGTTGGACCTAAACGTATACGTGAACTGTTTGAAAAAGCCCGTAATTCAATAAGTTCAGGTACATATAATAAATCTATTATATTTATAGATGAAATAGATGCAATTGGCGGCAAGAGAACCGAGAGCAATGAAGGCGGCTCGACAGAATATCGCAATACTCTTACTGCTTTGCTTACAGAAATGGATGGGCTTGATCAAAATAAAAATAAAAATATTATTGTTATAGGAGCAACAAACACTGCTAGCTTTTTAGATGCTGCACTTAAGCGCCCTGGTAGATTTGATAGAATTGTGGAAATCCCTATGCCAGATAAAGAAAGCAGGCAAGCTATTTTATACCACTATACCGTTTCTCCCAAGCCTAGAAATAATAATCTTACGCAAGAAGATTTTGCTCTTTTAGCAGAAAAGTCATATGGTCTGAGCGCTGCAGATTTACAAGCTCTGGTAAATGAAGCTGCAATATTTGCGCTTAGAGATAAAGTAACGAGTCTGACATCTGCACACTTTGTGCAAGCGCTCAAAAAAATAAGAGACAATAAAAAGGCTGGCGGATAAAAAATTAAGATTCTTCTGAATGTTCTTTTTCTAATAAAAGAGCTCGTTCTATAAGCTCCGCTTTTTGCGTTTTTGCTTCTGGCTTGGTATCAAAATACATACCTAAAAGGGTAGATAGATCCATTTCTACTTTTAATGCAGGCCTCTGCGTTTTAGGCTGAACTTGTCTTACACATTGTACTCCTACAACATGCCATGCTTCTTGACATGCATGATTAACTCGAGTTAAATCTATTCTATCTCGTATGCCGCTTGGTAAGTAATAGATAATTTTTACTATAGCATGCTGCATGCTTTGTTTTGCCAAAGCTTCTAATAAGAGTTCTGTTTGATTTTCTTGGCTTTCTAATTTCAGCTCAATTTGTAGAAATTTTCTTGTGGGAATTGTTATAAACTCATGAGATGTTTTATTTTTTTCTGTAATAGTAACTAAACAAAACCCTTTTTCTTCTTTTCTTTCTCCAAAATCTATCCGTTCTGGCGAGCCGGAATAAATAAGAGCAGGATATCCCAACGGATTAAGATTTTGATACCTATGTAAATGACCAAGCCCAACATAATCAAACGGTTTTATAGCTAATTGAGAAGGCAATAAAATAGGATCAGAACCATAAATAGCTTTTTTTTCTGAACCAGAAAAAATTCCAGTACTCACCGTAAGATGCCCAGCAAGAACTGCTGGAAGAGCAGGATCTAATTGTTCTGCAGATTTTTCTATAATTGCTGCAACGGTTGTGCTTATATACTCAGCTAATTCTTGGGCGTTACTATGCAGATGTTTATTATTGATCGATACCAGTGATCGAGTAGGCCACGGTATACCAACAATTTGCACAGGACCACTTTTTGTTTGCAGAACAAGTGTAGTAGGTTGAGCGATAACATAAAAGCCATCAAGCGGAAGTTGGCCAAAAAGTTCTAAAGCATGTGCTTTGCCAAAACTTAATGGATTATCATGATTTCCTACGACAATAACTAACGGTATGTTTGCTTTATGCAAAC
>CAXNJL010000040.1:0-5024 GCA_964202625.1 Candidatus Babeliales bacterium
GCTCATGGATCGATGCCTTTGGAGGTAAGTTTTCTAAGGTATGTGGATCTTTGTATCAACACGTAAGTCATCATTTTGTGGCGGCGCCATTTACTGTTGATGCGGTATTTTTCAGTATTCTTTTTGGTCTGTGGTTTGTTACCGCATATCTTCTTGGGTACAAATATGAAAAAGCTACGAAAAATAACGAAGTTATCGGAGCTTAAAAAAAGTTGCTTTTTAGTGACAATTTGTTAAACTAGAATCATAATAATTCACTTGTTTTTTTTAAAGGGTGGTTACCTATTTCTCGGTGAAATACAACCAAAAAAACAACTGTTATAACCCTTGCGAAAGTATATATCTCTCATGATAGATTTAAAAAAATTAGCTCAAGCTGGCGTACAATTTGGTCATTTAACATCACGTTGGTGTCCAAAGATGAAACCAGTAATTTGGGGCCAAAAAAATGGCATTCATCTTATCGATCTTTCTAAAACAGCTTACGAGCTAGAAAAAGCAGCTTCTTTCTTAGAAAAAATTGCAGCTTCAGGTAAGCCGATTCTTTGGATTGGTACTAAAAAAGCAGCTCAATTGTCTGTAAGACAAACAGCTGAATCTTTAGATGCTCCTTTTGTAACTCATCGTTGGATTGGTGGTATTTTAACCAACTATTCTCAAGTTAAAAAGTCTCTCACCAAATTGCTTCACTACGAAGATATCGTAGAAAAATCTACTGACTCAACTCATTATACGAAAAAAGAGTTAAGTACTTTTAGCAAATTGCGTGATAGATTAGAGAAAAACGTTGGTGGTATTCGTAAATTAACCTGGCCTATTGGCGCTCTTGTTGTAGTAGATGTTAAAAAAGAACATGTTGCTATTAAAGAAGCTCTTATGTCAAAAGTTCCTGTTATAGCTCTTGTCGATACAAATAGTGATCCTAGTGGTATTGAATTTGCTATTCCTGCTAATGACGATGCGCCTCGCTCAATTGAAATTCTTATTTCATATTTAGGTGATGCTGTACGTCGTGGCAAAGAAACTGCTGCTGTTCACCAGCATGACGAAGAAGTTTCTACTGAATTAACTGTTGATCAGCTTCTTCAGCAAGCTTTTGGGAAAGAAGACGAAGATTCTAAATCTCGTACAAATAATTCTCGTGGAGCACCAGCTCAAAGAAGTTTTAAACGTCGTGCACCAGCACCACGAAGCGCTGTCTCAACAAATTCTCCTGAAAAATTAGATACATCTAATAAAAATCAGTCAGAATAAAAAAGATACCTAAAAGCATGTGCGGAGAGGTGTCTGAGTGGCCGAAAGAGCATGATTGGAAATCATGTATACCTTTAAACGGGTATCGAGGGTTCGAATCCCTCTCTCTCCACCAGTCATTTCCTGCAGAAATGCCTGGCAGGCCAGGCCGCGTAATAACTATGGGAAAGTTGTACGTAACGATTGTGTACTGTGTCAGGTCCGAAAGGAAGCAGCACGCGCAACACGTACGGTACAACTTTCCCTGTATTTTATCCCTCTATTTATGATCAAACTATGATGCGCTCACCACTTAATTTAACTCGTCTTTGGCGATCTCGTACCTTTGAAGAAATTATAGGGCAGCCCTTAATTGTTCGAATGCTTAAAAATAGTTTGTATCGGGATCTTTTCTTCCCCGTGTATTTATTTGCTGGATCAAAAGGGTGTGGAAAAACAAGTACTGCCCGTGTTTTTGCAGCAAGTATTAACTGTGCTCAGCTTGAGCATTTTCAAAAAAATCCAGAACAGCGCATCCCGTGTTTGTCTTGTGCCTCTTGTCTTGCTTTTTCTTCAGCAGAGCATCCAGATTTTATAGAAATAGACGGAGCGTCTCATACCAGTGTTGATAATGTTCGTTCTATAATAGAAGCTTCTGCATTTCTTCCTGTTCTTGGCAGAAAAAAAATATATCTTATAGATGAAGCTCATATGTTAAGCAAAGCCGCTTTTAATGCTTTTCTCAAGATATTAGAAGAGCCTCCTCGTTCGGTTGTTTTTATTTTAGCTACTACAGATGCTCACAAGATTATAGATACGGTTATTTCTCGTTGTTTTCAATTATATTTCCAGCCCATTAATCCTCTTGTAATTGCTGATCATTTAGCTTTTATTTGTAAGCAAGAACATATTGCGTATGAGCATGAAGCTTTAGCTTTGATAGCATCACAGTCAGAAGGTTCAGTGCGAGATGGAATAAATGCATTAGAGCGGATACGTTTTGCTTATGAAAAGATATCAGTTGAGCACACAAGAGAACTGTTGGGATGTATTGAAAATAAAAAATTAATAGATTTTCTTGCAGCGATATTAGTAGGTAATGCAGAGACATTGCTCATAACTATTGCTGATAGCTCATTAGAAAAATATACCAGTCATGTGCTATGGAAAGCTTGGATAGATCTTTTAACTGAAGCTATTTGGGCTAAAATAGGCCATAAAGAGAAAGTTCTACTCTACTCTTTTCAGGATTTAAGCGTGGTGGTTACGTTGAGTTCATTGGAACAGCTTAATTATTATCGTAAGGTTTGTTATCATTATGAGTTGCAATTTACTAAAACTGCTGCTCCTTGCGAATTATTTCAGACGATTTTACTTATGCTCTGTCAAGCAAAAGTAGGTGGTGAAAATAAACTAGTACGGCCAGTTAGTGCTAAGCCTAAACAGGAATTTTTAGAAACAATAAAAAAAGAAGTCGCGACTCCTGATGCTTGGCAAAAATTTTTAGCGGCCCTTACTGCTTATGGAGATCCTTTGGTAGAATCGCTTTTCAAGCAAGCGAAAATCACAACATTTGATAGTAAAGAACAAAAAATAACTATAACATTGCCTCAAAGCACAGCGCTTTTTGAGACTCGTTTACAAGAAATGCATACAATTTGGCAACCTCTTTTGCATAAAGCATATGAACAAGAGGTGACTCTCTCTATGAATTTTATTAATGAATTCACAACAAAAATCCCCAAAGAGACTCCTGGGGCATTATCTCCTCGGGCTCAGGCTATTGCTTCTCTTTTTCCCGGGGCTATAACTATCGTTAAGGAACATGAATTATGAGTAAAATACCCAATGTGGTTATAGTAGGCCGTACAAATGTAGGCAAATCTACTTTTTTTAATCGTTTATCAACAGATAAAAAAAGTATTGCTCTTGATGAAGAGGGAATCACCCGCGACTTTATTAAAGAAGTTATAACGTGGGATAGTACCATATTTAATTTAATTGATACGGGCGGGATTCGTTTTAAGAAAACAAAAGATCCATTGCTAGAAAAAGTACGTGCTGTAGCAGAAGAGCAGGTAAAAACAGCAGACCTTGTGCTCTTTATGTGTGATGGTACGGTTGGCCCATTACAAGAAGATCGAGAAATTGCTCGTTTTTTACGTAGATGTGCTAAAAATGTTATTTTGATTATTAATAAAGCAGATAGCTTGGCAACACAAGCTAATTTGCATGAGTGTGTTACCCTTGGGTTTAGTAATTCTATTACTATTTCTGCACAACACGGTACAGGTATTGCTGAAGTATTAGAGGCAATTATTGAACAACTCAAGCAAACAACAGAGCCTGCAGCAGAAGAAAAATCA
The DNA here is from genome assembly GCA_964202625.1 of Candidatus Babeliales bacterium. Lineage (GTDB taxonomy): Bacteria > Babelota > Babeliae > Babelales > Babelaceae > CAXNJL01. The sequence goes on from CAXNJL010000040.1 coordinate 3,600, forward strand.
CTCTATTCGGTGGTAATTTTAGGTAAACCCAACGTAGGGAAATCATCCCTTATGAACTTACTTGCTAAGCAAGAGCGTTCTATTATTCTTGATATGCCAGGAACAACCCGAGAAGCACTTTCTCAGGATATTCAATTTTATAATAAAAAAATTGAATTAGTTGATACTCCAGGAATTAGAAGAAAACGTTGTGTTGACGGTACCATAGAACCACTTATGGTGAAAAGTGCTTTTGCTGCATTAAAACATGCTGATATTGTTGTATTAGTTATTGATGCAAGCGAGGGTGATTTTGTTGACCAAGAACTCAAATTAGCTTTTTATGCATTTGAAGAACAACATAAAGCTCTTATTGTACTTATTAATAAGCAAGATTTATCGACAGAAGAGACTCAAAGAACGTTAGATTTAAAGCTTGATGAGTATAAATATATGTTTAAACATATACCTCTTATGTCTATATCATGTATCACAGAAAAAAATACGGGGCGTATTTTACCTTTGCTTGATACTATTTGGAAGCTGTATAGCCAGCAATTAAATAGTGACGAAGTTACTAAGCTTTTTATTAGCAAATTAACGAAGAAGCCATTGTTTCATTTGTCTCAAAAATTAGTTGTTTATAGTGTAGAGCAAATTAGAACGGCTCCTATTACTTTGGTTTTAACGGTTAATAATCCTGCATGGTTTAAAGATTCTCAATTAGGTTTTTTTGAAAATGTACTTCGAGCAGAATATGACCTTAAAGGTGTTCCGGTTAAATTTATTGTAAGGGCTAAATATAAGCGTTTAGCTGTTTAGTTTTTATATCTCTTTTAAATAAGATCTTCTTAAACGTATACTTATATTCTGTATAGTATATATATTTAAGGAGATCTTATGGAAAAACAAATAACGTTTCGTTCAATGGACCATTCTGATGGTTTAGAACAACATGCTTTATCTCGTCTTGCTAAAATAGAACATTTTTTACAACAAAGTGAAAAAGCGCCTATTTCCATTCATATGATTATTACTGCTGGCTTTGTTCACGCACACCATAAAGTAGAGTTACTCGTAAAAACACCTCATTATGATCTTGCTTCGCATGAAGAAAATAAAGATGCCTATCAAGCTATTAATAACGTAGTGCATACTATGTTCTCTGAGCTTACCCGAGCTAAAGAAAAATTAGTTGATGCTCGCAAGGGTGGCAACCAGCATCGTTCAACAGAACAAATTGATGCGAATTTTAAAGAAGAAGAGTAAAAATATACGTCTAAGAGAGAGGTTAGAAACTTTTTAGTCTTTCTCTTAGACGTATATTCTTGACAGGCGCGCATATTCTTATTATCTTTGCACTAGTAAAAAAGATACTACTATACCTGTTGCAAAAAGGCCTGAGAGCTATGTTGTTAGATCAATTCTTATCCTATTTTTTTCTTA
>CAXNJL010000041.1:0-4992 GCA_964202625.1 Candidatus Babeliales bacterium
TCATATTTATTTTAATTTTTTTTGGCAAGGTGATGCAAAATATAATTGAGGGTTTTTTCTCTTAAGCAGTACCGCTTTAACCACTCTAAAGGAACCGGTTGTTCTTGCCCATGTTTTTTTGTATCAGGTAAATTAAAATATAAAAATTCTTTTGTACGTGGCCGCAGCGAAAGATAAAGATATGAGGTAATATCGTGATTTGATACTTCTATATTTTCTTGGCAAGCAATATAATCAATAATAATAGTTTGTTTTAACTGTTTTTCTGCAAGTTTTTTAATTTTTTCAGAAAAATCAGGAAGAGCTTTATATACATGATAGTCAGGATTCAGATGCACGTCTTTTAGCACTTTTTTTTCTTGAAGTTCTATAAGATGTAAAGGAATAGTACAGCTAAAATAATTGCTTAAAAGAGTAAGCAGTGATTCTACCGTTTCTCTGCGTTGGGAAATATCGTTGCGAAAAGAAAAAACTTCAATAAATTTTTGATGCATTTCTTTTAAAGATCGTAACCTAAAATGTTTTTTAAATTGATCAAAAGAAAATTGATGCGTAGCAACTTGTTCTAAAATAGTTATAGAAAAGATATAGTGTGTATCAAGCTGTGTGCTTATATATCTTTGGAAAAAAATACTTTTATTATAAAAGGTATCACCAATTTGTTTGCCTAAAAAAATATCACGGGCATCAAGATCAATATCTTCTTCCCCAATTTTAAGCCATAAAATATTTTTATATGAACCAAGTAATGCTTCATGATTGTTATTAACAAGCGCCATAGAAAAGCATACCCAGTCACCGGTTTTTATACCTTTATGCGTAACGGTCAAAGCAAGAAGATCTTCTTCTTTAATAAAACTTTCAACTTGTTTATCAAGATCTTTATAATTTTTTCTTTCTGCCGGCTTAAAGGCTAAGCTTTTCCAGTTTTGCCGTGCTGATAGTATGACTTTTGTAAAAGTAAACTCAAATGAAGGGTTAGAAAGATTATGTATAGATATTTTTGATAAATTAGGGTCTCCAATTAAAACTAATTTAGCCTGACGGATTTCATGATACAGCGCATTAATTAAACAGTGGAAGAAAATAAATTCTTGAAGATGTTCATAAATAGGGGTTTTATAATTTTCTTCTATGTAGCTACGAGGAGTTTTGCCTTTAAGAAAGCCAAACGTGTGAGCTTCTAATTGATGTGTAGATACAATTTCTTGATAGAGTTGTTCTATAAAGTTTTTTTCTACTAAAAGATTACCGATATGTTGTTCTTCTTGTTCTTGTGAAATAACAAATTCCACCGGATAGATACTGTGCATCATGATTTTAACTCTCCCTTTTTTATTGAATCGTATGGTGCAAGAGAAGGGACTCGAACCCTCATTCCCCTAAGGGACTGGATCCTAAGTCCAGCGCGTCTGCCAATTTCGCCACTCTTGCACATAAAATGACATGTCTCTAGTAGCTATGTACCTAGCTACCTAATGTTCACTTATTATTTATCACGAGTCAATATAAAAGAAAAAAAGGTCAGAGTTTCTTTATGATACTTTCTATAATAGTAGCAAGAATTATGATAATTATCAAAAATTACAGGCTACGAATATCATCTTCTTTTTTCTTAGTGAGCTTGTCACCCGTTTCAACATACTTGTCGGTAGACTTTTGCAATACATCTACTAATCGTTTAGCGTAATCTTCAGAAACTTTTTTCTGTTTTTCGCCATCACGTAAAATTTGCATAAGTTCTTTGCGTACGTTGCGAATGCCAATTTTAAATTCTTCATCTTTTTTATGCAGAATTTTTACTAATTCATCACGACGAGCAGTACTCATTTTTGGCAATACAATACGAATGCAGTTGCCATCGGTAGAAGGAGTTAAACCTAAGTCTGATTCTGCTATAGCTCGTTCGATATCAGCTATAATAGTTTTATCCCATGCTTGTATAACAATAAGATTAACATCAGGCGTAGAAAGAGCAGCAACTTCTTTAAGAGGCATAAGGGTTCCATAACAGGCAACTCTTACATCTTCAACCAAAGAACTATGGGCTCTGCCTGTTCGTATTTTTGTTAATTCTTTATCAAAATGTTTAAGCTGTATATCCATTTCTACTTCAATAGCTTTTTCAAACAATTTTGTGTTTGCGCCTTCAACGAGATCTATGCGTACCATTTTTTCTTTCTTATGCTCCTATTTCAAAACGAGCAAATCTTTTAATTTTAATATTTTCGCCCATTTTAGCAATAAGTTGCTTAAGCATTTCGTCTACAGTAAATTTGTCATTTTTAACAAATGGTTGATTAAGTAGGCAAATTTCATTATAAAATTTTTGTAGCTTACCTTCAATTATTTGTTCGGCAATAGCAGCAGGCTTACTAGATGTAGCCATTTGTTCAGCAAAAATAGCTTTTTCTTTTGCAACAAGATCAGCAGGAACTTCTTCTTTAGAAGCATAAAGAGGTCTAAACGCTACAATATGCATACAAAGATCAGATGCAAAAGCTACGGTGTCTGCAGTACGAGCTACAAAATCTGTTTCACAATTAAGTTCAACAATAACACCTATGCGAGAGCCAGGATGTACATACGCATGTACTACCCCTTCAGCTGTTGCATTGCCAGAACGCTTAGCAGCGACAGCAGCGCCTTTTTTGCGCAAGAGTTCTATTGATTTTTCTATATCGCCATCAGCTTCTTGTAATGCTTTTTTGCAATCCATCATGCCAATGCCGGTTCTTTCACGCAGTGCTTGGATTAGTTCCATAGTAATAGCAGCCATGTATAACTCCTAGGATTCATTTTTTAATGTATATAATATATAAAGATAAGTCTCTCTCTAGTGTGCCAAAAACTAACGATTTGAGCAACCTATAAAGTACTCTTATGGGTTAATAGCTTTTCTGCCAGTGCCCCATAAAATTTTGTTCTACTATCCCAGATAATTGCAGCGTAAAAAGTTCTTCTTGAAGTTCTTGTTCGCTGCATTCTAAGAGAACTAATAATTCATCAAAAGATTTTGCTTTTTCACACAGCACGGTAATTTTCTGTGAAAAAGTAAGCTCTAAAGCAATAGTTTTTTGTTCATATTTTTTTTTGTTATCAAGATATCCTAATGCTTTTAAAATATCTCCTGGCTCAATAATCGGCGTAGCTCCTTGGCCAATAAGTTGGTTGCAGCCCTTAGATAACGGATCCAAAATACTTCCCGGCACAGCACATACCTCACGGCCTTGCTCTAAAGCAAATCGAGCAGTAATTAATGCACCACTTTTTTCTGCAGCCTGAACTACTAAGCAAGCTTTACTTAAGCCAGCAATAATTCTATTTCTACTCGGGAAATTCCCTGCAAGAGGTTCTTGCTGTAATGGAAAACTACTTATAACAGCGCCGCCAGAAGCAGCAATTTCTTTAAAAAGAAAACTGTTAGAAGCGGGATACGGCTTTAATAAACCAGAGCCGAGCACCGCATACGTTTTGCCCTTCTGCTGTAATGCTTTTTTATGTACCAGTGTATCTATGCCCAAAGCACCGCCGCTTACCAAGGTCCAATTGTCTTCAAGCAACTCAGGTACTAAATAATTTATTACGTCGTTGCCATAAAAATTAGATTTACGTGAGCCTACACAAGCGATAGTTTTTTCTTTTTCATATTCTAATTCACCCTGCCAATACAAAATAGTTGGCGCTAAGTGAATTGATTTAAGTATTGTGGGATAAGAGTTACTTAATATAGTAGACCAAGCTATATCATGCTTGTCGATAAGCTCGAGTTCTTTTGCTAATAATTCTTTTTGAGCAAGTCCGGCTATTATTTTTTCTATGGTTTGTTCTGGAAGCTTTATGCCGCTGAGAAAATCTGCTTTGGCAAAACTATAGATATGCGAAAGTTGCTCTAACGTAAGATTTTGCGTAAATCGTTCGATAGTTGCAGGCCCTATACCGGGAATTAAAGAAAGATGTAAAAGTGTATGATCTAAGGTGTTTGCCATTGGTGTTCTTATGAGTATATCCAAAAGAGCTTATTGTGACATAAGCTCTTTTGGGATTTTTTTAGTAGATAGCTACTATTCTTCTTCTGATTCTTGAATTTCTTCTAGTTCAACTTCTTCATCTTCTAGTTCCAGAAGTTGTTCTTCAGCAGCGTTGGTTTCATCAAAAGCTTGTTGTTCTTCTGCTGAAAGTTCTTCTATAGTTCCCTCTTGAATATTTTCTGGAGTACTAGCTTCGTCGCAAACAACTACGGCTGCAAGCAACTGATTAAGGTCAAGTCTAATAAGCCTTACCCCTTTTGCTTGTCTGCCCATGGTTCTAATCTCTTTAGGAGAAAGACGAATAATTTTGCCAGCAATATCAATTAAAAGAATATTAGAGTCATCGTTAACGACCACAAGTCCAACAACTTCTGCATTACGCCCAGATGTTGGGATGGTTCTCACTCCATAACCGCCTCTATGAGCAATACGGAAATCACCAACTTTAACTCGTTTTCCATACCCTTTTGCTGTAGCAAATAAGATATCTTTATCGTCAGCAACTACCTGCATACCAATTACAGCGTCGTTATTGCGTAAGCGAATTCCGCGAACACCAGCAGCAGTTCTTCCCATAGAGCGAACTTCAGTTTCTTTAAATCTAATACCACGGCCTTGAGCTGTAGCAATTACAATAGAGTCTTCTCCTGAGCTTAATGCGCAGAATACTAGTTCATCGTTTTCTGCAAGAGTAATAGCTCTAATTCCTGTAGTTCTAATTTTAGTGAAAGCAGTAGCTTGCGTGCGTTTTATGGTGCCATTTTTAGTGAGCATAACCAAGAATTTAGTTCCTAAATCGCGACCACATAATAATTTAACCACTTTTTCATCAGGAGCAAGTGGTAATAAATTAACAATAGCGCGACCTTTTGCAGTGCGAGAAACTTCAGGCATCTGGAATACTGGCATGCTATAAATTTTACCCATATTCGTAAAGAATAAAAGTTCATCATGGTTACGT
>CAXNJL010000042.1:0-4965 GCA_964202625.1 Candidatus Babeliales bacterium
TAAAAATGGCACATTTAATTGCTATGCGCCAACGCATTAAAGCTGTAGAAACTATTAAAAAAGTAACTCATGCTATGCGCCTTATTTCGATGTCCACGCATTCGCGCCTACGTAATAAAAAAGAATTTTTAGATAATTACGAAAAAAAAGTAGCTCTCTTGCTTTTGAATATAAGTAATTATTTTTCCAAGAGCTCTTCTCTTTTACCACATTCAGAAGACACAGAAACTATAGATAAAGAAAAAAAAATAATTATTCTTATAGGATCTCAAAAAAGCCTTTGTGGTAATTTTAATACAAGTCTTTTTAGCTATTTTAAAAAGCATAAACCAAAAGATCTTGTGGATATAGATATAATTGCGATTGGAAAAGAAGCAGTACTTTATTGTTTAGAAAATAAAATAAAACCAATAAAAAGTTATTATGATTTTTCTGCTACAAATTTTATTATGATTTCCAGTGAAATAAGCTCTCTTCTTCTAGAAGACACAATAAACTCTATCTCGACTACTATCTATTACAATTACCCTAAAAGCTTTTTTATACAAGAACCGCAACAAATTACTATTAAAAATCTTAACAATACGCAATTCATAGCAGAAACAGAAAATAATACTGTAGATTATATATGGGAGCATAGCCCAGAAGAGCTGTATGCCTACAGCATGAAACTCATGACTAAAGTAAACATACAACAAGTTCTTTTTAGCTCTCTTTTAGCTGAACAATCTGCTCGATTTATTGCAATGGATAATGCAACAAGAAATGCTGATAAAATCCTAGAGCAGATGCGCATTGATTATAATAAAATCAGGCAATCACAAATCACCAAAGAACTTTTAACTATTACAAGCGCATCTTAAATAAAATTATTTTTCTTTGTGCAAACTAATTTTTGCACCAAGCTTGCGCAACTTGCCTTCTAAGTCGTTATAACCGCGCCTTAAATGGTGTAGTCCCGTAATGGTTGTTTGCCCCTTAGCGACAAGGCCAGCTAATACTAATGCTGCGCCGGCTCTAATATCTGAAGCAATAACCTGCGCTCCATATAATTGCTCAACACCAACAACTGTTGCGGTTAATCCATCAATAGTTATTTGAGCGCCCATTTTTTGGAGTTCGCGTATGTGAATTAAGCGATTCTCAAAAACTGTTTCTACTACAACGCTTGTGCCAGAAGCAAGTGATTGCGCTACCATCATAGGAGCTTGCAAATCAGTTGGGAATCCAGGATAAGGCATTGTTTTAAAAGAAATAGCTTTTGGCGAAAGTGTGGCTTTTAATGAAATACCTACTCCATTATTGCCAACAATTACTTCATGCCCCATATCTCGCAAAGCTTCTAAAAAAACATCCATAGAACTTGCTGGTGCTTGGGGAAGAGATATAGATCCACCAGTGATTGCTGCTGCGAGTAAAAAAGTTCCCGCTTCTAGTCGATCATACATAATACTATGTTCAATTGGATTCAGTTGAGAAACACCGTTAATAATAATAGTAGCAGGACCATAAACTACAATAGATGCACCCATTTTTGTAAGAACAGCTATTAAGTCAAAAACTTCTGGCTCAAGTGCTGCGTTCAGTATTTCTGTAGTTCCAGAAGTAAGAGATGCTGCCATCAATATATTTTCTGTAGCGCCGACACTAGGATATTCTAAAACAAATTTTGTAGCCGATAATTTTTCTGCTGAAGCTTTCAGGTTATCACCTTGAAGTTCAATAGTTACACCCATTTTAGCAAAAGCTCTTAAATGGTAATCTATAGGTCGCGTTCCAATTAAGCAGCCTCCAGGCAATGCTATTTCTGCTTTACCAAAACGAGCAAGCAGTGGCCCCATAACAAGAATAGAAGCCCGCATTTTTTTCATTATATCAAGGCTTACTCTATAGTTTGAAATAGGTGCTGTATCAACAGTTACTTTTTCTTCTAACTCATTAAATTCAACGATTGCGCCTAATTCACGCAATAACAGTATCATTTGAAAAACATCTTCTGATGGAGGAACATTCGTCAAAATAGACTTACCCTTAGTAAGTATCAAAGAAGCCATAATAACTAATACTGCATTTTTGGCGCCGCTTAATGCTACTTCACCATGGAGTGGACCAGCAGATTCAACAAGCAAATATTCATGTGACATACTATTTTCCTTCTATTATTTTTTTATATTTTTGTTTTCTTTATGATAAAAAATCAAAAGACCTATAAATGTTATTGTTGCAGAGCATATAAAATAAAATGTTAATGGCTCACTAAAAAGAAGATAGCCGTAAAGAGCTGCGAAAATCGAAATTGAAAAACCAGTCAAAGACATAAAGCTAATAGTATACTTTTTAAAGAGACTTGACCAAAGGGTATATCCACAAATATTTCCTATAAGAACTGTATATAAAAGAACAGCCCAGAGAGAAACAGGTAAATGAATCAAAAAATCAAAAGATAAGCAACCATAATATCCACACATAATAAAAGATAATAAGGCGCCGGCAATCATCATAATACTATTAATTTCATAGGTATCATAACGATTTTGAGTAATCATTTGAGCAACTAAAATCCAACCATAGCGACTTATAAAAACAGCTCCAACTGCTGCAAGTTCAGGCCAAGAAATTATACCATAAGCCTCAAACATATTTTCTGGTGCTGATGAAGAAAAAAGTAAAAGAACAATTCCTGCAAAACCAATAAACATACCTAAAAGTTTTTGAAAACCGAGTTGCTCGTTACATAATATATATCCATATAAAGCCGCAACAAAAGGATCAAAGCTTGCCAACAACGAAGCTTTTTGCAATGGCATATGCTGTAAAGCGTATGCTTTAAAAAGAGAGGGGATAAAAGTTGTGCAACAAGTTATAAGTAATAACTTAACCCAATCTTGTTTTATATAAGAGAATCTCAGGTGCTCTGATTTTTTAAAAATACCTAAAAATAAAAAGCCGCCAGAAAGAAGCATTCGTATTGCAACAAAAAAGGGAACTGGCATGTGCTGCAACAATATTTTATTTGCCGTAGTACCGCTAGCTAATAAAGCACAGGCAAAAAGAATATCTAACATAACAAAACACCATTTCGCTTATAATTTATTTATAGCTTTATTATATCATAGTCAAAAAAAATGGCCTACTCCGCTATTGATTCTTCTATCAACTTTCTTAAAGGGGCATAAAAAATGTCTAGGTATGCATAATACTCTTCTTGCAGTGCAAGAAACTCTTTTTCTATTTTTTTTGCCTGAATTTTTTCTTTCGCCGCTAATATATCAATAGATTCTAAAAAAAATTCTTCATAAAAAACAATATTACTATGCAATTCTGCTACTTTTTTGCTCCCATGGGTACGAATAGAAGCAAAATCGCTATGTTTCTTAATATAATTCATAGTCTCTTCAAAAGTGCCTAGCTCTATCTCGCCTAGCTTTAGCTCTTTTTCATATTCTTTTTCGCAGTAAGTATCAAAATCCATAAGCAGCATATCTGCCTTTAAAGTAAGGCCATATACTTTTTTTATCCAATCAAGAATCAGAAGTTGCTCTTTTCTTTCAGATAATTCATATAATGCTATAATTTTCTTGGGCTTCCCCTTACCTCTATCTAAATATTCTTGCATCAGTATTTCTTTTGTTTCTAATAACAATCTGGCTTTAGAAACAAAAGAAGCTTTTTCTTTCTCTAAGTTATTACTCTTAGAGAGTTCTACAAGATCATATTTTACTTGTATATCTTCTTTTTCATACCTGTATGTAGATTCAAATAAACCCCTCATACTGGCTATAGAAATAAGAACTTTATAAGAGTTATCTAAAAAACCCATAGGGCTCTCTTTGGGATACTTATAAGATGGAGCTTTAAATATTTCTGAATACATAGCAACTGTATTCATAGGTAACATTAAACCTATAGCATATATTATTACAATAAAAAAATTCATACATATATCTCTCTATAATCGATTACTAATAAAAATCATTAAATATTCTACACCACTTCGCTCATTAACACTAAAATTTTCAGAAGTTTTTTTAACTACTTTACATCCTCTCTATTACCTTTATGCTTAACAGAAACATTCATGCATAGCTCAAAGCTATTAAAATAGGTAACCAATGAATATATATACCGCCTTATTTTTTATTCTCTTATCCAAAACATCTTTATCAACTTCTTATACTTATAAAGATATTGAACAACAAGAAATAATTAAAATAACTCTTATGGGTGGGGTCATAACAACAGCACTAACCTATGGGCTCTATAAGGGAATTCATTATTATCTGAGCGATAGAAGAACCACAGAAGAGATTCTTGAGGATGCAGATATATTTTATAGAAAAACGAGCGAAACGTATGAAAGAGTGCTAGGGAAAACAAATAATGAGGAATTGCAAAAACATATCACTATGCATAATATAGTTACAGAAAAATGGCCTTCTAGACGCTTCCCCTACATAGCAGAGCGAAATTATATTCTTGAAAATCTAATTCCTGAACTTGACAAACATAGCGCATCTATAGAAAAATGCAAAATAACGTGGAAGCCTTCTTCTAACATTATTCTTTTAAAATTAAAGGAATTGCGTACAATATTATTAGAAATAGAGCTCTTTATTGTTCACTCTATAATATTTCACATCGAAAAGATTAACTGTCATTATCCTCTAGCCACAAAGATCATCCCAAAATATGAACTAAAAGATTTGCAATAAATTCCATAATTTCTGCTTCATTAAAAATAGGTTCTGTTGAGTTTTTGATTTTTAGAAGATTAAAGTATGTTTTTCTTCGCCGTTCGTCCCGAAGGAGAGAGCCTTGGCGAACGATTCGAGGGATACGAACATTTGTCGAATATGCCGTGCGTATGCCTCTACTCACACGTTTACACGTGCTCCATCGGCACGAACGGCTTTAGGCAAAATTCTTTTTGGGGAGAGCGTTTTTTAGATTTTTTACAAAACTCAA